>JBDHXS010000138.1:0-12070 GCA_039810845.1 Runella sp.
CCGCTTGGTATTGAATGCCAACCCATCAAAATAGACACTGCCTTTTAACTTCAAATTCCAAATCGTATCCCTTAGCTCAATATAATTAGTCAAATTGTTTATGGTAAAAGCCCAGTGCTTATCCCCAACTGAATCTTGCAGAGAAAACACAACATTGTCTGCACAAACTTCATGGAGCCTCCCCAGAAAATTTTGTTTAAAAGCCGAGTCAGTTATTTTTTTAGTAGAATTTGTAGAATCCCGACGAAAAATGCTCAAGTTGCTGTACCCACTTGCTTCTGTAAAAATGTCCACTTTCCCATTTTTAAAACCAACCGAACGAACTTGAAACTTCTTTTTCAACAATCCCTGTACGTCTATTTGTACGGTAAGACGTTGAAGAAACAGTAGTTCTCTATGATGACGTGTGTAGGCACTGTCTTGCAAATGCACATTAAAAAGCGTAAAAGAAAAGCCAAACCCATCGGCAAAAGGAGTAAAATGGAAATTTTCAGCAGTAAATCGTCCATTGATATTTTGGTTAACTTCTGCCAAAATATCCTTAAATAGCTGCTCTCGATATTGATAAGCCCAGCCACCAATAGCTACCATCAGGACAAAAATTATCCCTACGATATACAGGCTTATTTTAAGCAGTTTGGGCATGATGTTGGCTTATCAAAAATAACATGACAATATACATTACTTTTACCTCTAAAATATCGTACCAATACAATATAACCATGACGTAGTTACTAGGATTCCAGAAATGCATCCTCTATAAGCAAATAGGGCTATAAGGGATAAGGCAAAATCACCTCATCATCATGACTAACCCGAAAAATTTTTACCTTTGGTTCTTGATTTTCAAACCACTTTTCTTTCATCAATAAAATGCAATCCGTCTATATAGTTTCAGCCGTGCGAACTCCTATTGGGAGTTTTGGCGGTTCTTTGGCTGGTGTATCGGCCACGCAACTCGGCGCAGCGGCCATTCGTGGGGCTATTTCCAATATTCAGCTTGACCCCAATCTTGTACAAGCCGTTTATATGGGCAATGTGGTTTCGGCCAATATAGGCCAGGCACCTGCCCGTCAAGCCGCTATTTTTGGCGGTTTAAGTAAAAATGCGACTTGCACCACTGTCAATAAAGTATGTGCTTCGGGAATGAAGGCCATGATGATGGCCTCGCAGGATATTCTGCTCGGCGATGCCGATATAGTGGTAGCAGGAGGGATGGAAAGCATGTCACAAATTCCATTTTATTTAGACAAAGCACGTTTTGGCGGCTATGGCTACGGAAATGGTACATTGATAGACGGCCTTTCCAAAGATGGTCTCACAGATGTTTATGGTGGTATGGCCATGGGTGTATGTGCCGATGCTACGGCCAACAAATACGGCTTTACCCGAGAGGAACAGGATGCTTTTGCCATTGCTTCCTATCAACGGAGTGCCACTGCTTGGGAAGCTGGATATTTCAACGATGAAGTCGTGCCAGTGGAAGTACCTACTAAAAAAGGCGAACCGGTTGTTGTGGCACGAGACGAAGAATACAAAAACGTAAAATTTGATAAAATCCCGACACTTCGAGCTGTATTTACAAAAGAAGGGACGGTAACCGCCGCCAATGCTTCCACCATTAACGACGGTGCAGCAGCTACTATTCTGATGAGTGAACGCAAAGTAAAAGAGCTGGGAATTAGGCCTTTGGCACGCATCGTGTCTTTTGCCGACGCTGAGCATGAACCCGAATGGTTTACAACAGCCCCTACCGTAGCCGCCCCAAAAACGCTCAAAAAAGCAGGATTAAGCGTCAATGACATTGATTATTTTGAGGTAAACGAGGCTTTTTCGGTGGTAGTAATGGCGTTTATGAAAGAAATGGGTATTTCTCACGACCAAACCAACATTTTCGGTGGAGCGGTTTCATTGGGGCATCCCTTGGGTTGTTCGGGTGCGCGTATCGTAGTAACACTTCAAAATGTACTCACCCAAAAAGGCGGCAAATACGGTCTTGCCGCTATTTGTAACGGCGGAGGCGGTGCTTCGGCGATGGTGATTGAAAAGATTTGATTTTAATTTCGGGCGTTGAAAAAAATAACTATCTTTATTTCAACGCCTTTATATTTCCTCACTGAGTGACAACCCGTTATTTCCTTATTTACAAGCCTTTCGGTATGATGTCGCAGTTTTCACGAGAAGGCGATAAGCCGACATTAGCCGATTTGCCGTTTCCATTCCCTAAAGATGTTTATCCCGTAGGGCGATTGGATGCGGACAGTGAAGGCCTGCTTTTATTGACGAATGATTCGTTTTTGAATAATCGTCTTCTCAATCCAAAATTCAAACACCAACGAACCTATTTTGTACAGGTAGAAGGACAAATTTCAACCGAAGCCATTCAAAAGCTACAAACAGGTGTTACGATTTCAATAGATGGGAAACCGCATAAAACCTTACCTGCCAAAGTTCAGGTATTCGTCAATGAACCGCCTTTGCCCGAACGAAACCCTCCCATCCGATTTCGGCAATCAATTCCTACAAGCTGGATTTCGCTTACGCTTCACGAAGGAAAAAACCGCCAAGTCCGCCGCATGACAGCTGCTGTAGGTTTTCCAACGCTTCGTTTGGTGCGTTGGGCCATTGAAGACGTAAAGTTAGGTACAATGCAGCCAGCAGAAGTGGTGGAAGTAGAAAAAGAATGGTTGTTTAATAAGTTGAAATTGTAACCACCTCTATTTTTCCAATACCCCAAACTCCTTTAGATATTTTTCCATTTCCTGTTGCATTGATTTTGCTTCTGCGGCGGCTTTTTGAGGAAAATCTACTCCTGAAGAAGCATAAATGATACTACGCGCCGCATTGACGAGCAATCCGCAATCTCTGTTCATACCGTATTTACAAACCTCTTCCATACTTCCTCCCTGAGCACCCACACCAGGAATCAACAGAAAATGCTCAGGAGCCAATTTTCTGATTTGCTTCAACATCGGTGCTTTGGTCGCGCCCACTACATACATAAGACGGTCAGCCCCTGCCCACTGTTGCGACACCTTAATAACCCGCTCAAACAAAAATTCATTTTCACTGTCAAATACGAGTTGGCTGTTTGCCAATCCCAACTCATTGTCATCGCTGTGCAAAAGGCGCGGATTTACCATAGATGTCTGAAAATCAACACTTCCTTCATTGGAGGTAAGTGCCAAAAGAATCACCCATTTATCTTTGAATTCTAAAAAAGGAGTCACAGAATCCCGTCCCATGTACGGGGCTACTGTAATGCTGTCAAATGACATTCCTGATGAGCTTTTATCGAAAAAAGCTTGGGCATACAAAGAAGACGTATTGCCAATATCTCCTCGTTTAGCATCAGCAATGGTGAAACATTCCTTGGGAATATAACCGAGTGTACGCTGCAGACTATTCCAACCACGAGGGCCAAGCGCTTCGTAAAAGGCAATATTGGGTTTATAAGCTACTGCATAGGGGGCAGTAGCATCAATAATGCGTTTGTTGAATTCAAAAATAGCATCAGGTTCGCGTAGAATATGCTTAGGAAGCTTTTTCAAATCAGGATCAAGCCCTACACAAAGGAAAGATTTCTTACGCTTTATCTGTTCAATGAGTTGTTCTCGGGTCATTTTTCAATGGGCAGTTCAGGGTATATTAACGGGTGGCAAGATTTCTAAATGGGCAATATCATTTTGCTTTTCAATCGAAAAAGTCTGGGTACTATAATCATAATGTAGCAAGTACAAACCAAGATTAGTATGCAAATACTCATCCATCTCATGTAAAGAGCGATTAAAAATAGTTGCCAAAAGCACACGCATAGCTCGACCGTGCATGGCTATAAGCACCATCTTTTCCTCAGGACGCGATAGAATCAATTCAATGACAGGCAATTGTCTTTTTTGAACATCTTCGGGACTTTCTCCGCCCTCGGCCTGCAAGTCAGTTTGACCAGCCTGCCAGCTTTCCACTAACCAACGGTAATAATCATTGTCCATGCTGTTAGGGGTACGGCCCTCCCTCACGCCCCAACTAATCTCGTTAAGCCCTTCGTGAGCTTCGTGGGGGTAGCCTTTTTCGAGAAAACCACGAACGCTCTGATGTGTTCTGATGAGCTTTGACGTATAGATTTTATCAAAAACAAGGTGCTGATACATTTCATAAAAAGCCTGGGCTTGTGCATGCCCAAGTTCATTGAGTTGGGCATCTATGCCACTGCCTTGTACTACGCCTCGGCGGTTATAATCGGTTTCGCCGTGGCGAATAAGATAAATGATTTTTGAAGACAAGTCGTGGGTAATTTTAGATTTTAAAATACGCTGAAATATGATAGTTTTGGCGTTACCTACAAAAATACCCCTTTTCCCGATGTTCAACAAAAATAATGCACTCGAACAAATCGCGCAGTTGGATAAAAACACCATTGCCAACCATCTCGGCATCGAATACATGGAGGTAGGTGACGACTATATCATTGCCAGGATGCCCGTTGACCACCGCACTCACCAGCCTTTTGGACTCTTACATGGAGGTGCTTCAGTTGTGCTTGCCGAAACCATTGGAAGCCTTGCTTCTTACTTAACCCTCCCCGACCCGACCAAACAGCAAGCTGTCGGACTTGATATCAATGCCAATCATATTCGCGGCGTAAAAAGCGGCTGGGTCTATGGCAAAGCTACGCCTATTCATATCGGACGCTCTACGCATATCTGGGAAATCAAGATAACCAATGAAGCTGGAAAACTCGTCTGCATCAGTCGATTGACAATGGCAATTATTTCGGTTTCGGCAGAATAAACATAAAAAACCCGTCAGATTTTGAAAATTTGACGGGTTTAGCAATAAAATTTGTAGAATTTAAAGAACTACAACAGAGTTTTCTTCGTAGGACACCCCCGTTGGGATATATTTATCCGCAGCTTCATCATTGGCCCAAGTCGTACCATCAATCAAATAACGGAAAGCATATTCTTTTCCAGTTTCCAATTCAACAGTAGCTTTGTATGAACCATCCTTTTGTTTCTTCAATTTAGTAGCGGCTTCAGAAGCCCAGCCATTAAACTCACCCAATACTGCAACATCTTTCGCGTCAGCTACTACGTCAGCCGAGAGTGAGAACGTTACTTTACAAACAGGTTTGCTTTTTAATACTTGTTTTGCAATCGCCATAGTGTTTTTTGGTTATTTGGTTTGCGCCACAAAGATATAAAATAAATGCAATTCAAGTCAATGAATACCAATAAGTTATATATTAATATTCTTTTAATAGTACAATAAAAAATTTCATCGTTACAAAAAATACCCAAAATAGTCCACTTTTGTAATATGTTCAAAATCAGTTTTCAATCGGTAATTGTTCATTAATTTGTTGGACACGATTGTTCATAATCGTTGCAATACTATAAGCCCGGCACTTTACATCCTCGGCTTTTTCGCCTTCAAAAAGTTCATCTATATTTTCAAAAAACAAGGCTAACCAGCGGTCAAAATGGGCTGGGGTAAGAGTATATTTTGTAGTTAATCGAAAATGCGGTGGCATGGGACGGCCATTATAATTGAGTGTCCCAAACAAAATTCCTTCCCAAAAATCATACATTTTTGGCAAATGAGCTTCCCAATCTACGTGGGCAACACCATCAAAGATGTGTCCTAATTCTGGATCTTGGCGGACTTTTTGGTAGAATTGATTGACCATCATTTCTACATCGGTGCGGTTTTCAAGTAATTTTGGCATGGGGAGAAAACAAAATTTCGACAAAATAGGTGCAAATCTTTATCAGTTGCACTGACAAAAATCAGGTTGACCCATTTTATCTTTTATACTAACTTATTCACCTTCAAGCTCTTTGACCAGTTATTTATTTGGCCTAAAAACAACTTTTTGTCGCATTTATTTGGTTACAAGCCAATAAGGGCGTATTTTTCAACCGTATTTTAATCACAAACCAAACCTAATTTTCTAAAAACCAAATTATATGGACAATTCTATTTGGCGTAAAAAACCCCTATCGGCCTATGAGGCAGATGTTAAAAACAACCAACTAAAACGCGTGCTGGGGAGGTGGGAGCTTACTTCGCTTGGCATTGGGGCGGTTATTGGCGGGGGAATCTTCGTACTCACAGGTATTGCCGCCAATCAGTTTGCTGGACCTGCTTTGGCACTTTCGTTTGTGATAGCAGGTATTGGATGTACCTTTGCAGCACTCTGCTATGCCGAGTTTGCCTCTATTTTGCCCGTCGAAGGCTCTGCTTATGCGTATTCTTATGGTACTGTAGGTGAATTTTTTGCGTGGTTTATTGGCTGGAACTTAATTCTGGAATACATGATGGGGGCTACTACGGTAGCCGTAAGCTGGTCGGGTTATTTGGAAAAATTCCTGCACCTTTTTAATGTTCATTTGCCCGTTTGGCTTGTCAATGATCCCTTCACGGCTGCGGCTAAAGGCTACGAAGGCGGCTTTTCCTGCAACTTACCTGCTTTCTTGATTGCTTGGGTTGTTACTTCTGTTTTAGTAAAAGGTATTAAAGAAGCTTCGGGTGCCAACAATATCATTGTGGCTATCAAAACTACTGCCGTTATTTTTGTGATTGTAGTAGGTGCTTTTTATGTAGATCCAGCCAATTGGAGTCCTTTTATTCCTGAGCGGGTCATTGACGACGCTGGACAGGGGCACTATGGTTTGCAAGGAGTAGTCACTGCGGCAAGTATCATTTTCTTTGCATACATTGGCTTCGACGCCGTTTCCACTTCGGCTGGTGAGGCTAAAAACCCCACCAAAGATGTTCCCTTTGCCATTATTGCTTCATTGGTTATTTGTACTATTCTCTACATCTTGGTTTCTTTAGTACTGACAGGTATGGTTAAATTTGACCAACTTGACTTGAAAGCACCCGTAGCACAGGCATTTGCTGACAATGGTATTACATGGGCAGTGTATATCATCACTATCGCGGCTTTGGCGGGTTTAACTTCGGTAATGCTCGTGATGATGTATTCTCAAACCCGTATTTTCTTAGGCATGGCAAAAGACGGTTTATTACCAAAAAGCTTTTTTGCGGCGGTTCACCCTACTTTCAAAACCCCTTGGAAAAGTACTATCTTGGTAGGATTTGTGGTGTCTTTTGTAGCGGCATTTACCCCCATTGACAAAGTATCAGAGCTGACCAGTTCGGGTACTCTTTTGGCGTTTGCCATGATTTGTGGAGCGGTTTGGTTATTGCGCGTACGAGAGCCAAATATTGCCCGCCCCTATAAAGCCCCTGCTTTACCAGTCATTGCCACACTCGGTATTTTGACAAACCTTTACTTGATGTATAATTTACGTTCTGATACCATCATCGCCTTCTTTATCTGGGGCGCATTGGGAGTACTCGTTTACTTTATTTACAGTCGTAAGACAAGTAATTTGAATCAAGAATAACCCTTGGTGAGCTCATAAAAAAAGTGGCTAAGTTTGACTTAGTCACTTTTTTTATGCTCGATAAACGCGGTTAGCCTATCTTCCCAAAGGTATCGAAAACCCAGCCAATGCGCTGAAACTTTGGTTGTGAACAGGCACTTGCACGATGGGCGTATCATACACACGTGTAAACCCGCGTTCATAACGCCCCTCCACAAACACCTTGCCTTTACCTACGGCAAAACTCAAACCTACTCCGCCTACTCCACCTACCTCTAAGCGGTTGAAACCTCCCAAGCCAATATCGGTACGATTAGGCTGCTTACGGAAAAGAATCAAATCGGCACGGCTCACGATTTTTCCATCGGCCAGATAATTGAAAGACGGCCCTACTACTATATAAGGTTTTACGGGACTGTCTTGATAACCAAAATCATACTGTAATAGCAAAGGGGCTTGGATGTAAGTCAAACGCTGCTTGATGGAACCGCCCAACGGAATATTTACGCCCACTAAATCCAATAAATCGTTGGACGAAATACCCGCACCGCTTTGCTTATAAGCCAATTCGGGACGAAACGATAACCCGCCCGCTATCGGAATTTGTAAAAATACGCCTCCGTTTCCGCTGACGATGTAGTTGAGATTTCCCGTAAAATTTTCAACAAAACCGCCGTTTCCAGTGGTTTTGGCAAGCGATGCCCCGCCGCGTGCGCCAATGGAGATTTGGGCATTGGCAAAAATACCTGTTGTTAAAATCAAGATGACGGCCAGACTATTACGAAATGTTTTCATTGCTTGGAAGATGGTTTAATTGGTAACTTTTTCATCATTAACGCCATTGAGACGCAGGGTATTTTAGGGAGTAACCCACCGCGTGGTTAATGATTGTTAACGGTTACAAATTCGTATTCCTGCCTGAAAACCGATCCAGTTGGTTAGGTCAAGTCCGTCGCGCAAATTCACCGTCGGGAAAACCTGATAGAGCTTTGATTTGTCTAACTTTAGGTAGTCTGGTTGGGCAGTAAGAGCGGTTAAAGAAGCCGCACCAAACAAAGCGAGTCGCTGAGAAATTTTCTTTTCAAGCCCCAAACTGAAGCGATAAAACAGTCCATTGAAAGTATCGAAGCGGTTGGTAGCCTCCATGATTTTGTTGGCGGTGAGGTCTAAGTTTGCCCCCCAGCCGCGTCCAAAATTCACCGCAGACCCGATTCCATACCCAAACGTATAAAGGGGTTTGTCTGCGATTCCGAAGTTGCCACCTATGGTAAGAATATTATAAAATTTCCGAATACCCGTTTTGAAAGTGAGATTGGCATAGTTTAGTTCATCGGTACTGATTTCAAAACGACGGTAGCCGTTGCGTCTCACAAAACTAAAAAGGCCAATCGGCACTGCTCCCGACGAGTCAGCATAGTTGAATAGTGCTATTTGCAGCCCTTTTTCGTGTACAGTAGCATAGTTAAAATAAGGACTTATCTGAACTCCTCGTAGTTTACGGACAGCAATATTGCCAAAACCGCTCAATTGCCAACCGCGCACATTGCCCAATACCAAGTTTCCGAAGCCGCTTATTTGGCCTCCGTTCAAGCTTCCCAGCGTTACATTAGCAAAGCCTGCCGTCTGAATACCATTATTAAAACTACGCCCAGTAAGATTGGCAAAACCTGCTATCTGAATCCCGCTGTGATGCCCACCCGTGAGGTTGGCAAAGCCCGAAAATTGCATCCCTTCAAAGTTTTTCAGCGTGGCATTGGCAAAACCCGAGGCTTGTAAGCCATACACATTACGGCCTACTAAATTGACAAAACCCGAAAACTGTGCTCCGTGGACATCCCAGCGCACAAGGTTGGCCAAGCCGCCAAATTCAAAAGCATTGACGCCCAAGGAATACCCTGCCAAAACATTGAAAGACAAGGTATTGATAACGTGTCCACTCAAGACGTGGTTTGTACCAATGAAAGGCAAAAGAGATACTTGAAAAGGGCGATAAAGTGTATCTTTCACGTTTTGAATATGCACCGCTTGCTTGGCTGTGGTAAAGGCATCTACAAAAGTTTCTTCTACCTTGTCCAATCGAATTTCACGCTTTTTCTTGGGCAGGACATTGGTATCTGCTGATACTACAAATACTGGCGCAGGTTCAGGAACACGTACTTTGAAAGTATCTTTTACGGGAACAGATACTGGCAAGGTTTGGGTCAGAATCGGCTGGGTTTTGCCTTCAATTTTGGTATGAATAAGCCCAATGTCCAATAATTGCTGATTGTTGACGGGAATACTTGTTCCCAGATATTTCTCTTTTCTTACTTCTAAACGTGGGTTGGGGAGTGTAGCGGGTAAACGTAGGCGGTAATACCCCATCTCGTTGGTCACGGCTGAGGCCAAGGTTCTTTTTTCAAAAACACTTACCTGCGCTATTCGTTCTCCTGTTTCTTGATCAAAAACATAACCATTGATGATAATATCTTTAGGTTCTTCAGATTTTTGAGCAGCTTTCTGTAGAATAATGTGATTACGGCGTTCTTTGTAAGTAGCCGAGCCTCTAAACAAATCATCAAGTACTTGCCTTACGGCTTTTCCTGAAACACTAACACTTACACGGCGATTGAGGTCAAAATCGTTGGGGTTATACGAAAAGCTAAAGCCATTTTTTTCGCCTATTGTTTTCAGGGCTTCTTCTAAGCGCTCATTAGTAAGGCGGACAGTGATAGATTTATCTAAAACGGATTTTTGGGCAAAAGAAAAAATAGCAATAAGGCAGCACCCAATGGTTTTTAAGAAAATTTTCATGGCTGTTTTTTTTACTGTAAAGCGGAACGCCGCCCACTGTTAATTGTGAAGTAACTTTACTCGCATCCGCCCCCATCCAATAAGATAGCATTTCCGCGCCGAACCACTTTCAGATTGAGGGTTTCGGCAATAACCGTGAGCGTAGCATCTAAACTTTCTTTTTCAAATCGTGCGGTAAGTTGGCACTTGGCCAAATGACGGCTACTGAGGCGAATATCGGCTTGGTAGCCCTCGCGTAAGGATGCTACAACATCGCTTAAATTTGTTTTATCAAACACGAAAACGCGTGTTCGATAAGCCAATTCGTTGAGATTGATTTCTGGCAATTTGATAATTGTATCCGCTTCCACCGCTGCCGATTCATCTTTGATAAGCAATGTTTTGGCTTTGGCACTCGAAAACTGCACTTTACCGCTCGTTACAGCCACACTCACACGTTTGTCATAGGCCCTTACGTTGAAAGATGTTCCCAACACCCGTACTTCTGTGCCATTGGCTTTGATGACAAAAGGCCGAGTTTCGTCGCGTTTTACGTCAAAATAAGCTTCTCCTTGCAACGTCACGGTACGGGTTTCGTCGTTAAAATCAGTGGCAGCCGTGAGCGTAGAATTCTGATTCAGATACACCTTAGTACCGTCTGGGAGGGTTTGTTCAAGCGTGTTTTGCTGCGTTTTAATCACCTTCGCTATTTCAGGTTTTTCAATAGGCTGTAAAAACCGATACCCTAACCAACCCAAACCTACCATGACCATCACCGAAGCCGCCACACGCCAAATCATAAAAGACGAACGACGAAGAGGAATGATTTTGGGGGATGATGATTGCTTGTGAACTACCGACTCCGCCGCACTGGCGTACCGGTCTGCGGACTGCGCGTCTGCGGACTGTAAACTGCCAACTGCCAATCGCCCACTTATTTTCTTCCAAGCTAAGTCAACATCTACTTCGGGGGTCGGTTTTAAATTGGCCGATGCTTCCCAAATTCGCTGAAAACGCGCTAACTCCTGCGCATGGCTTGCCGATTGGGCCAACCATGACTTCACTTGACGCGTTTCGTGGTCGGTGGTTTCTCCCGCCACGTACCGTGCCAGTAAATCATCAGAAATAGGTTCGTTCGCGTTCATTGGTAATAATTTGTCATTCCGTAGGCATCTAAAAAAATAGATAACAAACCAAAATTGGTAAATAATCGGCGAGTTCTATTCGCAAAATTTTCAAAGCTTTTCCAATCTGATTTTCGATGGTTTTAACCGAAAGGCCCAATTGGTCGGCTATTTCTTGGTATTTTAGTTCATCAAAGCGGCTCATTTTGAAAATAATACGGCACTGTTCTGGCAATTTTCCAATCGCTTTTGCAAGCTGTTGCTCCAGCTCATTTTTATACACCGTTTGGCTCACCGACTCGTACGAAAACTCTTGGTAATGAACCGCATACCGTTGGTGTTCGTCGCGCACTTTTTGGTGTTTGATACGATTAAGGCAATGGTTATGCACCGCCCGATACAGGTATGATTTCAATGACTGCGTAATTTCGATTTCCTGCCGTTTTTCCCAAATGCTCACAAACACATTTTGGACAATCTCTTCGGCTTCGTCGGCATCCTGCAAAATACTACGCCCGTAAGTACATAGCCCTCCGTAGTATTTCCGAAACACCTGTTCGAAAATACGCTCGTCTCCTTGCCCAATGGCCGTAAGTATTTGTGTGTCCGACAATTGCACGAAATGTTGTTTCGTTGGTTTTTGCACAAAAGTACGACTTTGTGCCCAACGAGAGGATGGTTTTTGTGACGAGTTGTCGAAAACGACGGTTAAAGCACTCATTTGCTTCTATGACAACTCAGAAACGCACTCCCCCCTATTGGGAAGAAAAATATTTTTGT
>JBDHXS010000139.1:0-12049 GCA_039810845.1 Runella sp.
AAATCCATGAGAAGAGCAACCGCGCCAATAAGCCTTTGGTGGAAGTTAACTGTGCGGCTATTCCTGGGGAGTTGATTGAAAGTGAATTGTTTGGTTACGAAAAAGGAGCTTTTACAGGAGCAGTTAAGCAACGAATCGGGAAGTTTGAGCAAGCTGACGGCGGTACACTGTTCTTAGATGAGATTGGTGATATGAGTCTTTCGGCACAAGCCAAGGTACTGAGAGCATTGCAAGAAAGTAAGATTACACGTGTAGGAGGCGATAAAGAAATTAAAATCAACGTACGGGTCATTGCAGCTACCAATAAAGATTTAAAACGTGAAATCTCAGAAGGTGGATTCCGTGAGGACTTATACCACCGCCTCAATGTGATTCCGATTCACGTACCACCTTTGGCTGAACGTCGCGAAGATATTGGTTTATTGGCAGAGAAATTTTTGTATGACGTTTCACAAGAATATGGTGGCGTTCCGAAAACAATCTTGCCTGATGCGGTTCAATACCTCAAGTCGTTGCCTTGGACAGGAAATGTTCGTGAGTTAAGAAACGTTATAGAGCGTTTGGTGATTATGTGTGGCGACGAAATTATGTTGGATGATGTTCGCATCTATGCGAGCTTTGGAAATTAATTTTTTAGAAAACAGAGCGTGGACGCTGGATATTAGACAAGAATAAATCGTCTATTATCCAGCGTCCACGCTCTAATATCAGATTATGGAAATCAATTTTAAAAAATCCTCTGATGGGTTGATACCTGCTGTTGTACAAGATTACGAAACAGGTAAAGTGCTGATGTTGGGATACATGAATGAAGAGTCTTTGGCTAAAACCGAGGCTGAAAAAGTTGTGACTTTTTTTAGTCGAAGTAAGCAACGTCTTTGGACAAAAGGAGAGACATCAGGACATTTTTTAGAAGTAAAAACGATACTGGTAGATTGCGACCAAGATACAATTCTTATCAAAGCCAGCCCGATTGGCCCAACCTGCCACACGGGTGCTGATACCTGTTTTTTCGAGAAAAATGAAGGTAAAGCCTCATTTTTGAATTACTTGCAAAAACAAATTATTCGTGACCGAAAAAACAATCCTTCAGAATCATCTTATACAAGTAAGCTTTTTAGCCGTGGAGTCAATAAAATTGCTCAAAAAGTAGGAGAAGAAGCTGTAGAACTGGTGATTGAAGCCAAAGACTCAAACGACGATTTGTTTAAAGGCGAAGCAGCTGATTTGTTATTCCATTACTTAATTCTGCTCGAACAACGCGGCATGGATTTGGACGACATTGTTGATGTCCTCAAAACGCGCCATAAATAGATTTTAATCCACGGTCTATAGTCCATGGTTTTGAAGTAATAACCATGGACTATAGACTATCAACCGTAGACTATCACTACTCGTCAATCAAGCGCTTCGTGATTGGCTGGTAGCTGTCGATGCGGCGGTCGCGGAGGTAAGGCCACGTAGTGCGATAATACTCCGTTTTGTCCAAATTGAGTTCAATGACCTTCGTTTCTTCTTGGTCGTGAGAAGCCAAATACATCAGACTTCCGAAAGGATTGGAAACAAACGAACCTCCCCAAAACTGCTGATCAGCTTCGCGCCCTACGCGATTAACCGACACTACATACACGCCGTTGGCAACGGAGTGGCTGCGTTGAATGGTTTGCCAGGCGTTGTATTGTTCTTGGCTAATGGCAGGGTCATGTTCGTTGACATCCCAGCCAATGGCCGTTGGGTAAAACAAAATTTCCGCCCCCATCAAACTCGTGATACGGGCTGCTTCGGGGTACCATTGGTCCCAACAAATAAGCACGCCCAATTTCCCAAATTTGGTTTGAAACACTTTGTAGCCCAAATCCCCTGGGGTAAAATAGAACTTCTCGTAGTAGCCTGGGTCGTCTGGAATGTGCATTTTGCGGTATTTTCCCAAATAACTTCCGTCGGCGTCCAAAACGGCGGTGGTGTTGTGGTACAAGCCTGGGGCGCGTTTTTCAAACAAGGAAGCGATAATGACAATACCGAGTTCTTTGGCTAACTCGCTAAGAACGTCGGTGGTAGGTCCTGGGATGGCTTCGCCGAGGCTAAAATTGGCGTGGTCTTCTACGTCACAGAAATAGAGCGACTT
The DNA here is from genome assembly GCA_039810845.1 of Runella sp. GTDB lineage: Bacteria > Bacteroidota > Bacteroidia > Cytophagales > Spirosomataceae > Runella. The sequence goes on from JBDHXS010000139.1 coordinate 2,126, forward strand.
AAATAACTCTTGAAGGCAAACAATTTGAGCACCTTGCGCAGCGGCCTCGCGGGTTTTGGCGATGGCTTTTGCTAAATTATCGTTGACATCGGCGGTACAGCTCATTTGCACCAATCCTACTTTTACGTTTCGCATTTAAAAATGATTTTAGACTGCAAAAATAACGCCTCTCTAAGTATCTACAACCTAAAATTGATAATTGTCAATTTTGGATTGTAGATACAAAAAACGCCTTTGTGTCGGCTTTCATCCAATAAGTCTTTAAAAGTCTGTATTTTCGGGAAAAAATCAACAAACCCTTCATTATGCGTTTTTTTACTAACCTAACAAGCGCCTTTCTGCATTGCGCGGTTTTCATAAGTTTATCGTTTGGGAGCATAGCCCAAACCAAAGAAAAAGTGGTCGCGTCTGACCTCACTCGCATCAAACAACTCGGTAACGTCGCGATTTCGCCCGATGGAAAACGTATTGTTTACAACGTAAATACCATTGAACCCAACGCCGATGGCAGCGATTATGACTACAAATTGCACATTTGGCTGGCGGATGCAGATGGGAAAACAGCGCCTCGTGCCCTCACGCGTGGCAATGAAAGTGCCGTAGGCCCCGTTTGGAGCCCAGATGGAAAAACCATCGCTTTTACCCGCAGCGTGAAAGGGAAATCTCAAATTTTTGTGATGCCTTTGGACGGAGGGGAAGCGTGGCAGTTGACGGACTACAAGCACGGCGCAGGTGGGCCGCAGTTTTCGCCCGACGGTTCTAAAATTTTATTCTCGACCTCAGTGAGCTTTGCGACTTTGATGACGGATTCGATTTTGAACCCATCAAAAGGTGGGCCTGCATGGAGTTTGGAAAAAGCAGGTTTTTTGAAAAATGAACAACTTAAAAAAAACACCGCCAAACCTAACCCTGACGGGACGATTGAGGAAATCAGGGCCTATCTTGACAAAGATGTGGAGGATAAAAAAGCGAAAGTAATCAACCGCCTCAACTTTCAGGGTGAAGCCTCGGCGGGGCAGGAGTTGAGCTTCTCGCATTTGTTGGTGATTGACGTAAAAGAAGGAGCTAAGCCACAGCCTTTGACCAAAGGGTTTTATTCTTATGGTTCAGGGGCTTGGTCGGGCGATGGAAAGCAAATTTGGTTTTCAACACGCGCCGATAGTCTTGTTCATCCCGACCGTGACTTGGCTAGTCGTATCTGTGTAATGAACGCCGATGGTAGTGGTGTTCGTACTGTGTTGATGGACAAAGCGCGTAGTTTTGGACAGCCTACGCCTTCGCCCGATGGACAGTGGTTGGCGTTTACAACGTCGCAAGCAGCCATAAAATCAGGTACGCTTGACCAATTTCATTTAGGCTTTTTGAACTTAAAAAATGCGGGCGCTACCTATAATATTAATCCCTTTGACCGTTCGCCAGGTAATTTGAAATGGGTGACGTTGACATTCCCCAAAAATAAAAAAGAAGTAGGCAAAGTCGAGTATGTTTACTTTACCGCTTCGTCAAACGGAGGCGCGCCGTTGTACCGTGCAGTGCCTACAGTAGAAAAAGTAGAGCAACTTTCTGACTATGACACAGGAGTAACCGATTTTGACGTACAGCCCAATCAAGTAGTTTTTGCCAAAACCGAAATCTCAAACCCATCGGAGTTGTATCGGGCCGATGTGTTGACGAAAAATGCGCAGAAGTTGTCGTCGCACAACGATTGGGTAGCTAAAAAAGCCTTGAGTATTCCTACCAAACACACGTTTACGAACTCAAAAGGCCAGACCGTGGAGTACTGGATCATGAAGCCAACGGTGGTGGAAGCGGGTAAAAAATATCCGTTATTGCTGAATATGCACGGTGGCCCAACCGCCATGTGGGGGCCAGGCGAAGGCTCTATGTGGCATGAGTTCCAGTATTTCTGCGCCCAAGGTTACGGGGTTGTTTATGCCAATCCACGCGGTTCGGGAGGCTACGGCGTAGAGTTTATGCGAGCCAACTACCGCGATTGGGGAACAGGTCCTGCGGAAGACGTATTGCGTGCTTGTTCGGAAGCGGCCAAAGAATCATGGGCCGACACGGCGCGTCAGGTGATTACGGGCGGGTCGTATGCAGGTTATTTGACGGCGTGGATTATTGCGCACGACCACCGTTTTAAGGCGGCTTTTGCCCAGCGTGGCGTGTATGATTTGACGACTTTTATGGGCGAAGGAAACGCTTGGCGTTTGGTGCCTAATTATTTTGGAGGTTATCCGTGGGAAGCTGAAACGAAGGCTTCGATGGATGCGAATTCACCTTATACGTTTGTGGATAAAATCAAAACCCCATTTCTGATTAAACACGGTGAAAACGACTTACGCACGGGCGTGATTCAAAGTGAGATGATGTACAAGTCGTTGAAAATCATGGGGAAAGAGGTGGAGTACGTACGTATGCCAGGCGGAACGCACGAATTGAGCCGCAGTGGAAATCCTCGTCAGCGTATCGACCGTATGTTGCGGATTTATGAGTTTTTTGAGCGGTACGTTGGGAAGAAGTAAAAATACTTCCACGACTGCCTTTTGAAGAGTAAAATAAAAACCCATTGAAGTGTGATGATTTTGGTGTCAACTTCAATGGGTACGTATAAATTAGTACAAACCCTTTTAAACTAATTAAATGAACAATCGTCGCTCGTTTATCAAGCAACTAGGGGCTGTGGCAGGGGCTGCAGCGCTTGCTCCTGAAGTGTTGGCCTTTGAACCCCAGAAAAAACTATGGTTTGAGATTTCATTGGCCGAGTGGTCGTTGCACAAAACCATTTTCAACGAAAAAAAACTGACCAACTTAGACTTTCCCGTGGTAGCTCGTAAGGAGTTCGGAATTGGAATCGTGGAGTACGTCAATCAGATGTTTAAAGACAAAGCCAAAGATACGGCTTACTTGAATGAGCTTTTGATGCGTTGTAAAGACAACGACATCAAAAACCACCTCATTATGATTGATGGCGAAGGTGGCCTAGCCGAAACGGATGATGCAACGCGCAATAAGGCCGTTGACAACCATAAAAAATGGGTAGAATGTGCTAAATACTTGGGTTGTAAGACCATTCGGGTAAACTCATTTGGCCGTGGTACGGCGGAGGAGGTAGCCAAAGCTGCGGTTGACGGATTGGGTAAATTGGGTGAATTTGCTGCTCCTGTGGGTATCAACGTAATCGTAGAAAACCACGGAGGTTTTTCATCCGATGGTAAGTGGTTGTCGGGGGTAATGAAGCAAGTAAACATGAAAAACGTAGGGACTCTTCCTGATTTTGGTAACTTCTGCATTAAGCGTAGTACAGGTGGCGAGTGGGGTGGAAGCTGCACCGAAGAATACGACCGTTATTTGGGGGTAAAAGAATTGATGCCATTTGCCAAAGGGGTAAGTGCCAAAACCAACGATTTTGATGCCAATGGCAACGAAGCGAAAATGGATTACGCCAAACTTCTCAAAATAGTGAAAGACGCAGGTTTCCGTGGCATTGTAGGTATCGAATACGAAGGAAATGTAACGTCAGAATACGACGGAATCAAAGCCACTAAGAAACTTTTGGAGCGCGTAGGTGCAAGCGTTTAGAACGTGAGGACGGGTTTCTCAAAACCCGACTGTATTGTGTGCGTCGGGGTGCTTACACCCCGACGTATAATCCCAAAATGCAGAATCAAAACTCGGGTTGTGAGCAACCCTCAGCACGTTTGACACTCCCCTAAAACTCAATCACAAAACCCAATGCAGGGGTAAAGTTGGCATCTTCGTTGGCCAAAATGAGCGGAATCCCATTACTGCCATCAATTCGTAACGCTTGTCCATCCGTGGTTTTAAATCCAGAATTATCAGCTAACCGCTCAAAGGTGTATTGTGGCAGAGCAGGATTAGCAGTAAGCAGCGCATTTTGTATGTCAAAAAACAAGTCGATGGAAGTCTTCTTGTAGTTCCATTTTTTGTCAATGCGGAAATCCACGCGACTAAACGGACGGAGACGGAGACTATTGAGTCGAGCATAATCTTCAGTGCCTACACCCGTGGTGAGGTAATTGCGTTGAGACGCTACCAAATCGTAAGGCGTGTAAGGCGCACCACCTTGGTAAAGCCATTTAAGACCCAACTCCCAGCCTTTTTTAAATTTATACCCCAATTGCGTCGAAATTAGGTTACGCGTATCCCAAGCGGAGGCAACGTACTTGCCGTCTTTTCCCGAAAATTCTGAACGGAAAAGCGTATAGCTCAAGACCCCAAAGAAGTTTTTGGTCAATTTTTGTTGGACGAAAAACTCAAGCCCACGGCTACGTCCTTTGCCGGTGCTGATAACTGCCTCGTTGCCAATCGCGCCAAAGTTTCCGCCTTGGTTGGCCAACGAAATACCATCACGCAGCGAAACAGGGTAGTTATCATATTGCTTCACAAAACCTTCGAGCGTAATGCGCGTAGTAGGCGTTGGAATAAACTCTAAGCCTGCCACAAAATGGTCAGAACGGATGTATTTGCTTGATTTATTGACAAAGTTTCCGTCTTGCTTATACCCCAAAACCGTATAAATCGGGGTTTTGAAATACCGACCCACCGACGCGTTTAAACGCCATTTGTCGTTCAATTGGTAACTCGCCGATAGACGTGGACTAAGGGTCTCAATCGGGTTGTTACCATCCGACGTAAACGAATTCATGTCGGTACGCAAGCCCGCCGAAATATTCAAGCGGTCGTCCACCAACTTGCGGTTTACTTGGGCAAACGCCCCGAACTTGAAGAAATCAATGGCTGTGTTGAATGCGATATTTACGGCAGGTTGAACTACCTGTCCTTGGGTATTTTTTACTTCACGGCGCAGTACGTTGAAGAAGTCGTTGTTATACTTAACGTACTGAAGCATAGCGCCGTAGCTATATTCCCACTTGCCCACAAACTTATTCACATCGAGGCGGAATTTATTCTCAATTTCTTGAGATACACTTTTGAGCGCGCGGTAATTTTCGTCACCTTGGCGATTGTCTTCAAAGCGGTCAAGGCGGTTGTTGAACATATTTCGGCTAAGTGAAACGTTGAGGTAGCCGTTTTCCAGCAATCGTTTGAGCGAAAATCCAGTCGTATAATTCCACTGATTGATGGTGGGGTTAGAACGAAGCACATACTCTTTTTCAGGGGAAGATTCTTTGGGAACCGCAAACGAAAATTCGTCGATGGCCCCCACTCCAATGGCTGTTAATGTAGTCTTTTTGTTGAGTTTGTGCGTGACTTTGTATTGAAAATCCCAGTAATTGGGACGAATAGGGAGGTCAATGGCTTTGAATAAAAATTGCAAATACGAGCGGCGTACTGATGCCAAAAAGGTGGTCTTGGGCGAAAGCGGCCCTTCAAATGTGCCTGCTACTTCGGTGGAGCTGACTCGAAAGTTGCCTTGGAGGCGTTCGGGGTTTCCTTCACGCTGACGGAATTGCAATACTGACGAAAGGGCATTGTCGTAACGGGCATTGAAGCTACTCGAACTCAACGTGGCGTCTTCAATAAACGATACGTTGAGAATCCCCGTAGGACCTCCCGAACTCCCCTGCGTCGCAAAGTGGTTGATGACGGGAATTTCAATGCCATCCAGGTAAAAAACGTTTTCGTTGGGGCCACCGCCACGGATGATGAGGTCGTTACGAAAACCTCCCACCGAGCCTGCCGTTCCGCCTACACCTGGCAGTACCTGAATCACGCGCGAAATGTCAAAGTTACCGCCTGGGTTGTTTTTGATTTCTTCAGTGGTGAGTTTTTGGATGGAATTGGGGGTTTCGACCGAAGCGACTGAGATAGAACGGTTATAGACAACTTTGGCTTCGGTCAACTGGACGGCTTCTTCTTCGAGGTCAAACGTAATTTGTTGGGCATTACCCGACGTAAGTACTACGTTGAATTTGGTGGCGGTTTTGTAGCCTACAAAAGACGCTTTGAGGTTGTAGCTTCCTACGGGGAGGGTAAGTTTAAACTTTCCGTCCACGTCGGTGGTAGTGCCTTGGGTGGTACCGTCAATTTGTACCGTCACCCCGATAAGCGTTTCTTGGGTGCGTTTGTCGCGGACAGCCCCCAAAATGGTTCCTGTGCTTTGGGCAAACGCATTGGTGACACTAACGATGAGTAGTAGAGCGAATAGGTGTGTTTTCATGCGAATTTTAAAATGAGCAGTAAAAAACATTTATGATTTGATTGGTGTTAATTACTACGATAACATTCCAAATGAATTATTGTTTGTACGAAAACAAAATATTTTTCAACTTTTAGAATGTTTTCACTACTAAAAAATGAACTACGCACTATTACAAGAGCTGATTGGGCACTTAGCCAACTACGAAGCGCAGCGTTCACCGCTGCAACGGAAGGACATGGAGGGGTTTGTGGCGTACCTCAATCAACAAGTTTTCGCCAAATCATCAGACCCCGAATTAAAATTTGAAAATGGGGAAACGGTAGAGGTACTGTTGTCGCAGTTGGTGGCGTTTTTGTATCGCTATGCCAAAGGGTATATCAAAAAAGCGCTGGACTCTGCTCACCTGATTACGATTGACGATTTTTCATATCTGGCGGGTATTTGGCAGACAGGCGGCTGTACCAAAACGGAGATTATTGACATGAACATTCACGAAAAAACTACGGGAATGGAAGTCATCAAGCGACTCCTGAACAATGGCCTCGTCGAACAAACCGACGATCCTAAAGACCGCCGAAGCAAACGGTTGTTGATTACGGCCAGAGGAATGGGGGTACTTTTCGGGACGTTTGAAGAAATGCGAAAAGCGAGCTTGATTATCGCAGGAACACTCAATGAAGTTGAAAAAATGCAGTTGCTGCATTTACTTCAAAAGCTACATTTTTTCCATAAACCGTTGTTTCTCAATGAGCGCGAAACGGGTTTGGATGGGTTATTGAAAATCGTTGAAGGGGCAAAATAAAGAAGGGGCTGTTTTAAAGCCCCTTCTAAAAATTTTTAAACATATTTTTCTCGAACTTGAAACAACAACCAGCCGCCAATCAGAAATGACAGCGCAAGGCTAATAAGATTGCTGAATACACTTCCAACTCCTGCCAGATTGACTACTCCACTAACGAGGCTCAACAAGAAAATATAATACATGTAGTCCCATCCCTTCTTTAGGCGTTTCATCAGTGGCGAAATAGCCAGTCCTTCTAAAACGACCATAACGGCTAAAATGGCCATTGAAATCCAATAAACCCCCATACTTCCAAAGGAAGCTAAACCGATGGCTGTGGCACCTGCTCCAATGCCTAAAACTGCCAGTAACCCTAAGGCACCGAAAATTACCCCAATGATACAGAGGTAAGGAGAGATTTTAACCAGAATTTCTTTTACGTTGTCAGGCAGTTGGGGGAATTTTGCAAATACGCCTGCGATTTCGTTTTCGAGGGGAAGTGATTGTGCCATGTGATTGAAAAGGATAAGGTGATAGATTTTAGGTAGAGGGAAAAATTTATCGAACCTAAGCCTTTTCAATCAAATAGTCAAGGAGTTATGAGTGTTTTTATTAGCTTTCGGTATATTCTCCTTCAAGTTTTGAAATAACTGCTGTTGCCACAGCATTTCCAGCTACCGAAGTTGCCGAACGTCCCATGTCTAAGAAGGGGTCAATACCGAGTAGCAGTGCCAGCCCTTCGACGGGTAGGTTAAATTGTGCCAACGTTCCTGCAATCACTACCAACGAGGCACGTGGTACACCCGCAATTCCTTTGGAAGTAATCATCAGGGTAAGGAGCATGGCTATTTGTTGCTGAATGGTGAGCGGAATCCCGTAAGCTTGGGCAATAAAACCCGTTGCAAAAGTCATGTACATCATCGAGCCGTCGAGGTTGAAAGAATAGCCCAGCGGCAATACAAACCCAATGATACGCTGACTACAACCAAATTTTTCCAAAGCAGTAATTTGTTGCGGCAAAGAAGCCTCTGAACTTGCCGTACTGAAAGTCAGAATCATCGAATCTTTGACGTGTGCCAAAAGTTTGAGGTACGGGATTTTCATGACAAGACAAATGGCCCACAATACCCCGAAAATAAAGAAAAGTAACCCTCCAAAAAAACATACCATTAGGTAGGCATAAGAAATCAAAATGCCAAGTCCTTTCATGGCCACTACGCCTGTCATTGCCCCTAAAACGGCAAAAGGGGCCAATTCCATCACGTACCCAACAATTTTAAATACTACCTCCGAAAGGCTTTCAATGGCTTTGATGAGTTTTTTGCCGTGCTCTCCTACAGCGCCCAAAGCAATCCCAAAAAACAACGAAAACACCACAATTTGGAGAATTTCGTTTTCGGAAAGGGCTTTAAAGAAGCTATCAGGGAAGATGTGCAAAATAAAATCTTCGACGGTTTTCATCGACTTGCCCGTCACACCCGTGTCGGTACCCGCAGCAGGGCGAGGCCACTGTTGTACTTCGCCAGGACGAGTTACATTCACGACCAATAGACCTACAAGCAACGATAAGATAGTAGCAAAATAAAAATAAAGCAAGGTTTTGATACCAATACGACCTACGACTTTGAAATCGCCGAGCTTAGCCACCCCCACTGCGAGTGTACAAAATACAAGCGGCCCCACAATCATTTTGATTAGTTTGAGGAAAACTTTACTCAGAATTTGGAATTTTTTGGCGATTTCGGCGGCCTGCTCGGCGTCCATCGTGCTGTACAAAATTTGCCCGATAACGACCCCTAAAATAAAGCCAATGACGATTTTGGTAGTAATGTTTAGTTTCATGAAGTGTTGGTTTTGATGAAAGTTAGGTTTTGCGGATATGATGATTTAGAGATTTTCAAAGGGAGTAAAGCACTCAAAGTGCCTACTACGGATGTAGTATTTTAGGAATAGGAAACATAAGGATTTCAGGTTTAGGGCAAAAGAAGCCTGTTTGTGGCACAAATTAGGAAAAAAACGATAAAAACGAACGTTGTTGGTATAAAAACTATACTTCTACAATGCAATAGGAGATTGCTTCAAGGGTAGATTTATGGAAAGAAAATAGGTATTAATAGCCTTTTTTTGTTTTTTTAGGTAAATCAGATGTCTTAGTATATTGCATATAATCAGGGCCTTCTATGAAAAAAAGAGACTTTATTAAATTGGTAGGGGCAGGTGTTGCTGGAAGTAGCTTGCCTGCATCGGTGGTAGCCCAAGAGAGTCATGTTGCTATACCCCCCCCAAAAACCTTCAATATGTCCGGGTACGGCGCTCCCAAAATCGATACCGTACGAATAGGCTACATTGGATTGGGTAACCGTGGCTTGGGCGCACTCGACCGAATCGTTTACATTGACAACGTAGAAATCAAAGCTCTGTGCGATATTCGGACGGAGCGCACCGATTTGGCCAAGAAAAAAATCCAAGGGACTTCCCACGTCCCCCAGGTCTATGCAGGGAAGGCCGATGATTGGAAAAAACTCTGCGAACGCCCCGATCTCGACCTTATTTACATCTGCACCCCGTGGAATCTTCATGCTCCGATGGCACTGTATGCTATGGAACAAGGCAAACACGTAGCGGTGGAAATCCCCGCTGCCACGAGGGTGGATGAGTGCTGGAAGCTGGTCGAGACCTCCGAACGAACACGGAAGCATTGTATGATGCTCGAAAACTGTTGCTACGATTTCTTTGAATTGCTCACGCTCAATATGGCGCGGCAAGGCTTTTTTGGGGAGGTAGTACATGTAGAAGGGGCCTATATTCACGATATTTTCGATTCTTTTTTTGACAAAGGGAAACGCTATGACCTGTGGCGTTTAAAAGAAAATACCCGAAACGGGAATCTGTACCCAACCCATGGTTTGGGGCCTATTTGTCAAGTACTTGACATCAATCGCGGCGATAAAATGGAGTATTTGGTGTCGATGTCGAGCAACGATTTTATGTTGGAAGCCAAGGTGAAAGAATTGGC
>JBDHXS010000140.1:0-11920 GCA_039810845.1 Runella sp.
ACACGAGGAAAATTTAGATTATTTACTGGAAGCCGTACAAGCTGAAATGTTTGGCGAACCTTTGTATCCCACGATTTCCGACAAAACTGCTGTGTATTGCTATAATATTATTTGCAACCATATTTTTATGGACGGTAATAAAAGAACTGGATTAGAAGCAGCACTTGCTTTTTTGAAACTGAATGGTTATCGCCTCAGCAAAAGTTTACCGCTAAATGAACTTTATGATTTCATCCTAAAAGTTGCTTCTGGGCAATCCAATTTAGAGGAATGTAAGGCTTGGTTTTTGGAAAACTCTATAAAAGTTTAGTTCTTAGCGTCACAAATGCTTCTTCATATACGCAATAAAATGCGCCCAATCGGCGGGTAAAACCGAGTGACCTCCCTCGTGCATGTAATACCCCAAGTCATTCATTAACAGCGCAGTATCTCCTGCTGCTGGCATTGCCATTCTTTCTGGAGTTTGTTTTTTGAATAATTGATAAACAGGCGCTGCTGCTTGCGCCGACAAAAATTCGCCTTTGGGGTCTGACCAATAATCAGTACTTCCTGTTTGTAACAACAACGGGCGAGGAGCCATCAACGCCACCAAAGCATGGGCATCAAAAGGCAATTGGTCTAACTTTGTAGCATAACTATGGTAGTTGGGGGCAAATTGGTACAAATACCGCGACGGGTCGGTGATGTGTTGAACCGTTTCACCATAATTTCGCCGCGCCAATGCCGCTCCCCCTTCTCCCGAAATACTGGCAATCACCATCTTGAAGCGCGTGTCATGAATACCCGCCCACAACACCGTTTTGCCCAGTCGTGATGCCCCTTGAAGCGCCACTCGTTTGCTGTCAATTTGTTTGTCGGTCTCAAAATAATCAATCGCTCGGCTCAATCCCCACGCCCAGGCTGAAATAGCCCCCCATTCGTTTTTTGCCACCTCGGACTGTCCAGTTTTTAAATATTTACTTCGGATTCCGTATTTGATGCCGTCCTTAAAATCAGGCTCAATATCGCCATAATATACCATCGCAAAACCAATACCTGCCTCCAAAAATTGTTCAACGTTGATTTTTCCAAAAGCACTCGGTTTATCGGCTTTGACGCGTTTTCCTTCTCTCGACCAAATGTTCCCAATGTATAGCCCTGGGTCATCAATCACCTGATTATAAGCCGCAAATGAAATCGACAGTAGCAATGGTGCTGGTTTTTGAATAGCCGTTGGAAGATAAATCAACACGTTCATTTTAAAATCAGAGGTGTCTTTGGTAAAATACACTGTGACTTGTTTACGCAGGGCTTTACCCCCAAAAGCAAGAGTTCCTTTGTCAAAAACATTGAAACGCATCTCAGTGGGTCGCGAAGGCATTTTTCCAAACTGCATTTCTTCCACCAATTTTAGTAGCTCTGGTCGGCGTTTTTGGATCCACATTTTTGCAGACGTCACCTTCCGACCGTCTAAGCAAGTCAACAAGTCAGGCAACGTATAACTTCCCACTGAATCTTCTTGATAATTGACAGGTATCCCCGCCACCAATGTAGGACGATTGGCTGGTTGTTGGGCAAATCCAATCAACGTGGCTAAGGCAATAAAGAGGGTAAGCGTACATTTTTTCATTGGTCTGGAGGGGTTTGGCTTGACATCGACAAAAGAAAAAACAGGTTGGTAGTTACTACTTATCAATTCTGTAGTGTTTCAGACTTCAACAATCCTTCCTTATTTTTGCCAAAAACAGAAAAACGAATGGCATTTCAGCGTAAAAGTACTTTTGGGCAAACGTGGTGGGGGCAGCAGTGGATTAATGTATTGGAGAGGCTTGACGAAAGCGGTCGATTGGCCAGAGGTCGAACCTACGCTAACAATGGTTCGGTACAAAGCATTGCGTTTGAGGGAAATAAAATAGCAGCACGGGTAAAAGGTACCAGCCCTCGTCCTTACAAAATTTCGTTCGATATCGACCCACTCTCCCCCTCCGACAAAGCCCGATTGTTGAACTTAATCACTGAAAATCCGCTGTATTTGACGCAATTGCTGAATCGCCAATTGCCTACAAAGTTGTTCAACGACTGCCAAAATCAAGGAATTTTGTTATTTCCCAACTCATGGGAAGCCTTTCACTCCGACTGCTCATGCCCCGATTGGGGCGACCCTTGCAAACACCGCGCGGCGGTGTTGTTTTTGGTGGCCAACGAAATCGACAAAAATCCATTCCTGATTTTTGAACTCCGTGATTTTGATTTGTTCAAAAGTTTAGAAACGTTGGGGTTTGCATCATCTGACCAAAAAGACGTAGAAACGCTCGACGTAGCCGATATTCGCCAACCGTTTGAAGGCTCGGAAGAAATCGTTTTTCAGCCCAACGAAGCCCTGTATGCCTCATTGGATTTTTCGACACTCCCCGACATTTCAGATAATTTATTGTCGCTTTTGGGTGATAAACCTTTGTTTTACCGAACGGGTAATTTCAAACAGGTTTTACAAAAATTTTATATTCATACTGCCAAAAAAGCGCGCGAACTGGCCGTTTCTGAAGAACCAAGTGAGCAAGAATATGACAAAGATTTGGACGCGGTAGAAAGCGGCGAAATCATCATGGACGAAGCTTTGGGCTTTTTGCAGGCCAATTTCAGAGATACCCGCGAACGCATTGTTTTTCAATTTGATGAGCTCCCCAAGTTTGTTGATTGGATTCATCACTTACCTTCGTCGCAGTTGCCTCAGCTTTCCCCTACCCTCAAAGGGCTTTATTTTTTGAACCGTTTGGCGTTCAAACTCCTTGAACGCGGCGCCATTATTCCCCAATTGCTACGCGCTAAACTCAAACGAGAATACCACTTAGTACGCTGGATTCCAGCCACTATCAACGAACAAGTAGCTACTCTGTCGGCTCACGTACGGGCAGTGTTACCCCCCGAAATTCTTTATTATAAAATTGGGAAACGTGACATCTTTATTCCCACCGAAACCGATTTTATAAATGCCTTGTCTTCGCTCATTTTGACCGAACGCGTACGGCAATTCAACGACCACTACGACTACAAAGCCACCGACACCGACGACTTATTTTTTAGAAGCTCAATGGTTTTCTTTGGAGGTTTTGAGTCTCGCGAAATCCCGAGTAATATTCAGTTGTGGCTCAATAAATTTTTCATTGCCCAACGCGATTATGTGCCAATGGTACAAGTGGAAGAACTGGAGGAAGGCTTTAAAGTGAATCTTTTTGTGGAACATAAAAAGTCTGAACTCAACATCCCGATTCCCCTCCAAACCTTCATGGCCGACCGCAATTATGCCCCCGTACGCATGGGTGTGATGCGCGACTTGTCGATGATGGCGGAGCATTTTCCGCAACTAAATCAACTGATTGCCAGCCACGGAACAAAAATATTACAGTTCGATTCGGAGGTGTTTGCCGATATTCTCCTGAAAATTTTGCCAACGATTCGACTATTTGGCATTAAAATTCAATTGCCAAAATCGTTACAAAAACTACTTCGTCCGCAGCTTACCATGACGCTCGACAGCGAGGAGGATGGCAAAGTTGCGGCTTCGTCGATTATCAGTTTGGAAAATATGCTCAAATTCCGCTGGGAAGTAGCCGTGGGCGACGAGCATATTGATACTCAAAGCTTTGTACGGATGATTGAGAACTACCGAGGGTTGGTGAAAATCAAAGACCAGTACGCGTATTTTGACGAAAAAGAAATTAAAACCCTGCTCGAAAAGCTCAAAAACCCGCCTTCGCTCGATAGCAATGGATTGTTACAAACGGCTCTTACTGAAGAATACAACGGCACAGGCGTGACCCTCACCAAGTCGGCGCAAAAATGGATGAAATCGTTGTTAAAAAACGAAACCGTTGCACTTCCCGAGCGCCTTGCCGCCAACTTACGCCCCTACCAACAACGCGGCTACGAGTGGCTTTACAAAAATGCGCGTTTGGGAATGGGTAGCCTCATTGCCGATGACATGGGATTGGGAAAAACCCTGCAAGTCATCACTACCCTCCTGAAAATGAAACAAGAAGGGGCTTTCAAAAAATTGAAGGGACTGGTTGTAGTACCAACGACTTTGCTCACCAACTGGTCGAAGGAAATCAGCAAATTTGCCCCCGAGCTTCGTCTGCACCTGTATCACGGTTCGGGACGCAGCTTGGTTCCGCTCAAAGATGCCGATATTTTGCTCACCACCTACGGCGTGGTTCGCAGTGAGGAAGAGGGTTTGAGCAAATTAAAATGGGCGGTGATGGTGATTGACGAGGCGCAAAACATCAAAAACCCCAATACTGCCCAAACCAAGGCCGTCAAAAAAATGAAATCGGGCATCAAAATCGCCATGAGTGGTACGCCCGTCGAAAACCGCATGGCCGAATACTGGTCGATTTTTGATTTTGCCAACAAAGGCTACCTCGGTAATCTGAAAAAATTTGTGAGTGACTATGCCATTCCGATTGAGATTGACCGCGACCAACACGCCTTGGATAAGTTTAAGCGTGTGACCGAGCCGTTTATTTTACGACGGGTAAAAACGGACAAAAAAATCATCCAAGATTTGCCCGATAAAATTGAAATCGACCAAGCTTGTACGCTTACGGGCGAGCAAGCGGCTTTGTATCAAAGCGTGGTAGATCAAGCCTTGCGCGGGATTGAAGGGCAAAAAGATGGATTTAAACGCAGTGGGTTGATTTTTAAAATGATGACCGCCCTCAAACAAATTTGTAACCACCCCACACACTACCTCAAAAAAGGCGGCGCTCAACCCGCAGCATCGGGCAAGACCCAATTGCTGTTAGATTTGATTCGTCAAATCCTCGAAAATGGTGAAAAAACGCTCATTTTTACGCAATACGAAGAAATGGGGACGCTTTTACAAACGATGTTTCAGGAGCAAATGCAATTGGAAGTACCTTTCCTTCACGGGGGTATCAGTCGTAAAAACCGCGATGAAATGGTGGATGACTTTCAGCACAATCGCTCGACCCGTATTTTGATTTTGTCGCTCAAAGCGGGAGGAACGGGACTTAACTTAACGGCGGCCAACAACGTGATTCATTACGATTTGTGGTGGAACCCCGCCGTGGAAGCCCAAGCCACCGACCGCGCCTTTCGGATTGGTCAGACCAAAAACGTATTGGTACACCGTTTTATCACGCAAGGTAGTTTTGAAGAAAAAATCAACAAGCTCATCCAAAACAAACGCGAACTCGCCAACCTCACCGTCACCGACGGCGAAACGTGGCTGGGCGATTTGTCTAACAGCGATTTGCGGGAGTTGGTGAGACTGGGGTAAAAAACCAAACCTTCCCGAATGTTTGCAACTTTCGGGAAGGTGGATTTAGCGAGTGCCAATTTCCAATTGGAATGAAATAAATTGCATCTTTGTTTAGAAATCGAATTCAAGCATTTTAATAACTACCGCTATGACAGCTGTATTGGACAAAAGTATCGTTAAGCAAGCGCTTCGTGAGTTGATTCAAGAAGAACCCGAATTATTTAAAAAAATGCTATTGGAAACAGCAATAGAAGAGGCAAAAACTTCACAAGATACTGATTTTGAAGCATTAATTCGTAAGAATTTTAACCGTTACGAAGAGACGTTTAAGGCACTTGCATAATGATTTACCTCACAAAACAACAGATTATTCGGTTAAATATAGCAACCATTGAAGCACACGGAGGAAACTTTATGCCTCCTAATAACTTTTTGCACGAAGAAAATTTAGACTATTTGTTGGAGGCTGTTCAAGCAGAAATGTTTGGAGAACCACTGTACCCAACTATTTCTGACAAAGCTGCCTTGTATTGTTACAACATTATTTGCAACCATATTTTTAGCGATGGCAATAAACGAACAGGATTAGCAGCTGCTTTAATTTTCTTGAATCTCAATTATCACGAGCTACGATTTGAGATCAGCAATTCCATTCTGACGGATTTTATCCTAAAAGTGGCCTCTGGCCAGTCAAATTTAGAAGAGTGTAAAAGGTGGTTCCAAGAAAACTCAGTGAAAATGTAAAGCCAACATCCCGAAAGTTTAAAACTTTCGGGATGTTTTATTTGATTACAAAACGACGTTTACAATCCGTTTTGGAACGACTACCACTTTTTTAGGTGCCTTGCCTTCCAACCATTTTTGAACCGTATCGTTGGCCAACACCCCTTGTTCGATGTCTTCTTTTGACATATCGACAGGGAAAGCGATGTTGGCGCGAACTTTACCATTAATTTGAATAGGATACTCAAAAGAGCTTTCTACCAAATACTTAGGCTCAAATACAGGGAACTTTGCTTCTGGATGACTCTTTCCTTCTGGATACTTTACTGCTGAAAGAGTACCTTTAGGATATTTTAATGCTTCTGTCCAAAGTTCTTCGGTGATATGAGGTGCATAGGGCGACAACAAAATGACCATTTCTTTCAAGATGGCTTTTTTGTGGCACTTCAAATCACTCAATTCGTTGACCCCAATCATGAACGTAGAAACAACCGTGTTGAACGAATAACGCTCAATGTCTTCCTCTACGCGCTTGATGGTACGGTGCAATACCTTCAATTCGTCGGCAGTTGGTTCGGCATCCACTAATTTTGATTTGCCCGTTTGGTCCTCAAAGAACAAGCGCCAAAACTTACGCAAGAAGTTCGACGTTCCGCTGATGCCGTTGGTATTCCAAGGTTTGGCATCGGTCAATGGCCCTAAAAACATTTCGTACATTCGCAAAGTATCAGCACCGTATTTCTCGACGATGTCGTCAGGGTTAATTACATTAAGTTTTGATTTTGACATTTTTTCAACTTCGGAATATGTCAAAAACTTTGCAGCCTTTAAGTCTGAGTTACTGAATTCAGGGTTTGCTCCTCCTGCATTCCACCAGCCATTTTTAACAACAAAGATTGAGTCACGATAGCGAAAAGAATTCCTGAAAATCATATTCCCAATATTTGCTTCATTATTTACAATGTGGTTGACAGGTAAACGCTGAACATAAAATTCAAAAGATGGATATTTCCTTTTTAGTTCATCAATCATATCAGCACTAAAAAATAATTCTTGAATTTCATCTGTTAAAGTTATAATGCCTTCCTCTCCATGCAATGTTGGAATTACAAGTTCTTTGCCCTTTAAAGTCTCCTTAAAAATAAAACTCTCTTTTTTTAGGCAATAAGCAAATTCAGAAACCCCCTGAATCATGCCTTGGTTCACCAATTTCGCCGCAAATTCTTCGTGAGGCACCAAGCCCAAGTCTTTCAAGAACTTATTCCAAAAACGGCTGTACAACAAGTGCCCCGTAGCGTGTTCGGAGCCGCCCAAGTAGAAGTCGATGCGTTGCCAGTAGTCGATGGCTTCTTTGGAAGCAAATGCCTCGTTGTTTTGAGGGTCCATGTAACGGTACCAATACCACGACGAGCCCGCCCAACCTGGCATAGTGCTCAATTCGTAATCGTATTCTCCTTTGTATTTCCACCCTTCGGCGCGGCCTAGTGGCGGTTCGCCCGTTTCGGTGGGGAGGTATTTATCAATTTTGGGCAATTCTAATGGCAAATCTGCCTCATCAATCAAGTACGGCACGCCGTCTTTGAAATAAGCAGGCACGGGCTCTCCCCAGTAACGCTGACGACTAAACACGGCATTACGCAAACGGTATTGTACCTTACCCTTACCCAATTTACGTTCTTCCAACCACTTGATAAGTGTGTCAGTCGCTTCTTGGTACGTCATTCCGTTGATAATACCCGAATTGATGTAATGACCTTCTTTGGTATTATCGGCTTGTTGGTCAGTGTCTTTTTGGGTATCTAAAATCGGGATAATGGGCAAGCCAAAATTCGTTGCAAAGTTCCAGTCGCGCTGATCGCCCGAAGGAACCCCCATGACGGCACCGGTCCCGTACCCTGCCAAAACATAATCGGCCAAATAAATAGGTACTTTTTCGCCACTGAACGGATTGATACAATAACTTCCCGTGAACACACCTGACACTTTCTTTTCGGCCATGCGATCTACCTCGCTGCGACTGGCAGCCCACTTGATATAGGCTTCTACGTCGGCTTGTTGGTCTGCGGTTGTCAGTTCTGTCGCCCATTCATGCTCAGGGGCTAACACCATAAAACTTACCCCGTAAATCGTATCGACGCGAGTCGTAAATACTTCAATCAATTTATCCTGACCCTCAACGGCAAACTTTACCGATGCCCCTTGTGAGCGGCCAATCCAGTTACGTTGTTGTTCTTTCAACGGTTCAGGCCAGTCGATGGTATCTAGTCCATTCAACAAACGGTCGGCATAGGCAGTGATGCGCATCGCCCACTGTTTCATCAATTTACGCTCCACAGGAAAACCACCACGTTCCGATACCCCGTCTTTCACTTCGTCGTTTGAAAGTACAGTACCTAATCCTGGGCACCAGTTGACGTACGATTCTTCTGGAAACGTAAAACGGTATTTCAACAACACCAATTGCTGTTCTTTTTCGCTCATGGCCTTCCACTCTTCCGCGCTAAACTCCGTTATGTCTTCATCACAAACGGCATTCACCGCTGCCGAACCACCTTGCGCAAATTGCTCCACCAAATGGCTAATTGGCAATGCTTTGTCGGCCGTACGGTCGTAGTAGTGGTTAAACAACTGCATAAAAATCCACTGCGTCCACTTGTAATAATTAGGGTCGGAAGTACGAATCTTACGGCTCCAATCGTAGCTAAACCCAATGTTTTTTAGCTGAGAAATGAACGTATTGATATTTTGCTCGGTCGTGATGGCTGGGTGTTGCCCCGTTTGAATCGCGTACTGCTCGGCGGGCAATCCAAAGCTATCAAAACCCATTGGGTGCAAAACGTTGAACCCTTTGAGTCTTTTATATCGCGAAATAATGTCAGAAGCAATGTAGCCGAGTGGGTGCCCTACGTGCAGACCCGCTCCCGAGGGATACGGAAACATGTCGAGGACATAATACTTAGGCTTACTTGGGTCGATTTTAGTCTTGTAAGTTTGGTTGTCCTCCCAAAACTTCTGCCATTTTTTTTCGATTTCGCGGTGATTGTATTCGGTCATAATCGTTTGTACTGTGAATTTTCCGCAAAATTAGTGTATTTAGCGACGAAAAACTATTGATTATGATTATTGGAATTATACCTGCGCGTTATGGCTCAACGCGCTACCCAGGAAAACCCCTCATCGACATCAAAGGAAAAACGATGATTCAACGGGTGTATGAGCAAGCTTCAAAAGCAAAATGCCTCACCGACGTAATCGTCGCAACCGACGATGCTCGCATCTTAGAGCACGTCGAATCCTTTGGTGGTAAGGCTGTTATGACTCATCCCGACCACCCAAGTGGCACGGATCGGTGTTGGGAAGCCTACTTGAACGTAAAGGGCAAAGGGCAAAGAGCAGAGGGCAATACATATCATACCCCTACTATGCCCAATGACTACATCATCAATATTCAAGGTGACGAACCTTTTGTGGCTCCTGAGCAAATCGACGAACTTGGGGCAATGCTGGATGGTTCCGTAGAATTGGCCTCGCAAATGATTCCTGTGACCGATGCAGAGTTATTATTTGATATTGGAGAAGCCAAAGTGATTATCAACGAGCAATTCGAAGCCATTTATTTTAGCCGTCAAGTCATTCCTTATTTAAAAGGTGTTGACCCACAAGAGTGGCACAAACATCATACCTACTACCGACAAGTGGGGATGTATGCCTACCGCGCTGATATTTTGGAGAGAATCACCCGTTTGCCCGTGTCGCCACTCGAAAAAGCGGAATCGTTGGAGCAACTTCGTTGGTTGCAAAACGGCTTCAAAATCAAAATGGGGCTTACCACCTACGAAAGTCATTGCATCGACACCCCCGAAGACGTGGAAAAAGTCTTACATTTCATTCAATAATTGAATGTCGAGGGTTGACAGGAGCACATACTATTCGGGTTGTGAGCAACCCTCAACACAAATCATTCGATACGCTGCATTTTGCATTCGACACTACAAATTATGTCTTCTTCTAAGGTTGGTCTTTCGCCTGGCACGTTGGTATATGTCGGCCCTACGGTCGTCAAGGATACGACCATTACGATGGTTGAATACAATGAAAAATACCATAAGGAACGTACCATTGACAAGGTAGCTGATTGCCAGATTGCCACCGATGCTTCCTACATCAGTTGGCTCGACGTGGACGGAATTCACGAACCCGAGGTAATTGAAGCCGTTGGGCAGATTCATCACATCCATCCGCTGCTGTTGGAAGACATCATGAATACGCGGCAAAAGCCCAAAATTGAGTTCTACAACGACTCTTACGTGTTTATTTCCCTAAAAATGCTGTATTGGGACGACAAAGAACTGAGCATCGACGCCGAACACGTCAGCTTTCTACTGGGGGCCAATTACCTGATTTCGTTTCAGGAAAAACGTACCAATGATATTTTTTCACCCGTTTTAGAACGTATCAAGGCTTCGGTGGGAAAAACGCGACGAAACGGTGCCGACTATTTGCTGTTTTCACTCGTTGATTTGATTGTCGATAATTACCTCGAAATTCTGGAGAAAATGAGCGAGCAACTTGAAGAATTGGAAGGTTTGATTTTGGAAAGTAAACACAAAGACCCGATTGGGCAGTTGTACAATTTAAAACGACAACTCACCCTCATGCGTAAATATGTGTGGCCACTACGCGATA
Source organism: Runella sp. (assembly GCA_039810845.1). Taxonomy (GTDB): domain Bacteria; phylum Bacteroidota; class Bacteroidia; order Cytophagales; family Spirosomataceae; genus Runella. The sequence goes on from JBDHXS010000140.1 coordinate 10,673, forward strand.
TGCTGAGCCAAGGTTTGCGCGAAAATTCTAAACTCATTCAGAAAAGTACGATTCCTTATTTTCGGGATGTCCACGACCACATTACAAACGCCATTGATTCAATTGAATCCAATCGCGAACTTCTGACTGGGCTGATTGACATTCATTACTCAACCCTCAGTTCGCGAATGAACAGCGTGATGAAGACCTTGACCATTTACTCGGCGGTTTTTATGCCACTTACATTCATTGCGGGGATTTACGGCATGAATTTCGACCACATGCCCGAGCTTCGCCAACCCAATGGCTATTTTTATACCCTTGGTGGCATGGCCGTGTTGGCCGTTGGACTTTTGGTTTATTTTCGTCGAAGGGGGTGGATGTAATTGTATTGTTAAACGTTTATTGGCAACGTTCCCGACAACGATTGCATTAAAAAAGCCAATATTTTATTTGTAATATTCAATTAATAAATAAAACTTCGACGAGGAAAAATCATATTTCCGTTGGTTTCCTCCACAAAAGCCGTTGAATTTTATCTAAAGTGAATTACAAATCTCTTTCCGACGAAATGCTCCTTCTCTACCTCCGAACTGGAGACGATAAGGCTTTTCGTGAGATTTATCAGCGTTATTGGAAAAAATTATTCTTCATGGCAGCCCGCAAAATTCAGGAAGCCTATGTAGTCGAAGAACTTATCCAAGATATTTTTTTGAAACTTTGGGAGCGGCGGGCGAGGCTGCAAGTCGAGCGCCTAGATGCCTATCTTTTTTCGTCTGTTCGCTATGCGGTCATCAATCACATCAAGTCCAATTTGGTGCAAGAAAAGTATGCCCACTATGCCCAATACCATTATTCGGACGCTTGTTCGGTAACGGAAGAACAACTTGAATTGGACGAATTGATACACGTCGTGGAACAGCAACTCAACGACTTGCCCGAAAAAACGCGCCAAATTTTCCAAATGAACCGCTTGGAATACCATACTATCAAAGAGATTTCAAGTAAGTTAAAAGTTCCTGAGCGTACTGTAGAATATCACCTTAGTCAAGCGCTCAAATCACTACGTTATTATCTGCGCGATTATCTTCCTACGCTCCTTTTTTTCAATTTCTTCTTATAGTAATTTATCAAGATTCTTTGCTTCTTTTCTGGTTAATTATTGTTTTTATCAAATAATTAATAAAAACATTTGCGGTCTTTGGGTGCTTTTATTGACTTATAAGTTGAAACCACAGCACTACATTTATGAGCCGAAAGAGTTTTAGG
>JBDHXS010000141.1:0-11863 GCA_039810845.1 Runella sp.
AGAAAACTACCATCTTTACTTGAGTGGTGGAGGAATGCATAATCCCGTATTGGTAAATGCTTTGAATCAATTGATGCCAGAATTTCCAATGAATGCAACCGACTCTCTCGGTGTGTCGGGAGATGCTAAAGAGGCAGCTTTATTTGCTATTTTGGCTAACGAAACGCTTTTTGGTGGTTTTACTGATTTTGGAAGTAGGGAAGGGGTGCCGAGCGTTTCGATGGGGAAAATATCTTTCCCTAACTAAATCATTCGCCTCAATTGAAATTTTGTAAAGTGTATCGTTCCTTTGCGACGTACCAGTAAAGTAATTTCTTTTCCTTCTCCTTTTTGTAAAATCTTGTATATCTCACTGATAATCAAGTCTTCAGAGGATCTGTTATTAATAAACAACACTTCATCACCTTCCTCTAAACCTGCATCCCAAGCAGAAGAACCTTCAATGATTCGCTCAACGACGTATTCTTTCAAATCTTTCCCTTTGGCTCTTAGTTCCATTCCGCTCATGTCATGCTCGAAAGTTTCCTTCAAGCGACGCTTGATGGGTTTGAGTACCATATAACGATCTGTATAATTAAACGTGACTCGAAAACGTCTTAATAATTCACAGCCAATATTGCCTTGACGTTCATTACGCGCGGCAAATTTTACGCCAAATGCCAAACTATCTGGGAAAGAAGCGAGTACATTTTCCAGTTCATATTTACCAAAACGTACTTTATCAATGCGGCCCAAGCTGCCATTGATAACCCCGTTGAGTCCACGTCCTAATTGTGCCCTTATGACTTTTTCGGGCAGTTGAATTTTATTATCGAAACTTTTATCAATCAATAAAGCATGACCTGCGCCAGTATCTATTACTACTCGAATTGGCAGTTCTTGTCCACCTTCTACCAAAGCAACTACATCAGCGTATGGCTTGGTGTCTTCGATGATAATTGGATATTTATCACCTTGTCTTGAGCGGTACTTATAATTTTCGGGCTTGACTAAAAGTAATTCTCGGTTAATAAAGTCTATGGTTACCACAAAATTATTAAACACTTCATATCCAAAAATTCCGTCTATGGGTATGCCTACATACTCAGAAAGTTTGAGTACATCTTCTTCTAATACGACAATGTTTTGGTAAGTTGCCTTCATTCTGCCCATGCCAATCGTATTACCAATAGCAACCGATGCTGTAAGAGAATTTCCTTCTCCTGCTCCCGTCAGTTGTACACGTCGAGTGTATCGTAATTTTTGGTTTTTTACTGCACTTGGATTAGTGATAATGACAGAACTAACACCTGTATCCAATATAAAATGAAGTGTATCTGAGTCATTAACATGTACAGGCACGATAATGAGATTAGCGTGCATTTGAAACGGGATCCGGGTAAATTTAGAATTACCCTGTAAGAAAAAACCGAATTTGTCGTCTTTCTTTTGGCTTTTCTGAGCCATTAGGAAAAAAGGCAAACAACACAAAAATGCCAATTTTAAATACCATCGTGTCATAGCCGTGCCAAAAATATTGTTTGGCTGTTAGTAAAGATAATCTTATTTCTTAGAAAAACAAAAATTATACCCAAAAAAGTGCCGTTTTGAATTAATATATTCTTACTAACTTCGCAACGTCTAACAGGCTTTCGACTGATTTTGTTCTGATAATTTTGTTTATTCTTTATAAACAGTAAAATATTAGATACTAAATTACGAAAATCGAAATAAAATTAACCCCAACACATTTAAAATCCCCCAATCCAATGAGAAAAAAAATTGTAGCTGGCAACTGGAAAATGAATAAAACTTTGGACGAGGCCATGATTCTGACCTCTGAAGTAGTCAATATGGTGCGCGATGAAGTACGCGGTGAGGTAGAAGTAGTCTTGTGTACACCTTACATTTACTTGCCAGTATTGCAGAATTACGTTGAAGAAGTAAGTCGGATTTCTTTGGGAGCGCAAAATTGTCACCAAAAAGCTTCGGGTGCTTACACTGGCGAAATCTCTGCGCCCATGTTAGCGGCTTTGAATATTCCTTACGTGATTATAGGCCACAGCGAGCGTCGTCAATATTTTGGAGAAACAGATGCGCTTTTAGCTGAAAAAGTAAAAATTTCACTTGCAAACGGCCTTAAACCTATTTTTTGCTGTGGTGAGTTGCTCGAACAACGTCAGAATGAAGATTTTGTAGCCATTGTAAAAGCCCAAATTACGGCAGCTTTGTTTGATTTGTCTGCCGAAGATTTTGGCAAAGTAGTGATTGCTTATGAGCCTGTTTGGGCGATTGGCACTGGTCTAACGGCTTCTTCTGAACAAGCACAAGAGATGCATGCTGCGCTACGCGCACACATTGCTAGTCAATATGGCGAGCAAGTGGCCGATGATACTACCATTTTATACGGTGGAAGTTGCAACGAAAAAAATGCTGACGAACTTTTTGCTTGTCCTGATGTGGACGGTGGACTTATCGGTGGTGCTTCTCTCAAGTCGCGTGAGTTTACCAATATTATCAAATCTCGTATGTAGATTTTCGGACACGGAGAAAAGAAGGAATGCATATTTTCATTTCTCCGTGTTTTTATAAACACCGTATTCCAATGAAAACATTATTCCTTTCTTTATTTTCTCTTGTTTGTTTGATAGGTTGCCAACGCCCTGGAACAAAGCTTTTAAATGGGGGTATTATTGTAAAAGAAGGACTGATGGATTGTTTTCAGTCAGGATTACAAGCCAATGGCCGCGAAGTATGGTGCGAAGCCTCGGCAGTGATGTACGACGGGAAAAATCTTACCCTTGCCAACGATAAAGATATGCCCAATGCCGATGCTGCGGTATTTTATTGGGTGTATTCAGAAAGTAATATGGGAGCCAATAAGCCTACTTATCTTACCCAAAATCTTTTCAAAACCAGTCAAAAATATGAAGATTTTGCCCTTACGCCCGATAGTAAATATGCGTTCTTAACTACAGGCTTTGACCGTATAAAAGAAGGTAGTAACGAATGGGATGGCTATAATGCGCTTCTTTACTGGCCAGTGACTGAAAATCTCCAAATGGCTAAACCCAAAGCAGTTCATTTGAAAGCAGGGGAAAAGTTTTCGATGGGGCTACGGGAAGAGTTGTCGAAAGCCCTCATTTCACCAGAGTTTCCTAATGGGGTGCCGTATTTTAAAGTGGAAGGTTTTGCCGCAACTACTGATAAACTCTATTTTGGGATTAGGGAAGAAGGAAAGAAATATGATGATTTTAAATATAAAGCTAAAATTCTGACAGTTTCTTACCATTTTCAAGGAGATTCGTTGGTGCTGAATAAAGATTTTCAAACCTTGGCAGATATTGATATCCAATCGCTTCAACCCAACTTGCCCAAGCCGCTTGCACTCTCATGTATTGAATATGACGCTAAACGTAAGATTTTCTGGGTATTGACTTCCATGGAAAGTGAAACACAAGGCAATAGCGCGTATTTGTGGTGGGCTTCGGAGGCAGAGTTGAAAAACGATCAACTTCATCTGGTGAAAGACAAAGCAACTGGGCAGCCAATCAAGTTTACACATAAAGCTGAAGACTTAACGTTCGTTGGTGACAATCGCCTTTTTGTTATCCACGACGACGACCGCAATCGCACCAAAGTTGGCGACCAAACTCGCCAGCCTCATCAAGCAGCATACTCAATTGTTGAATTCTGATTTTTTTAAATGAATTGACTTACTTGACTCCTCGAAAACGGTATTTCACTCCTTCATAGACCAATTCTATCAGAATGCGGTTGGGCATCCCCCAGCCGCATTTTATTTTTGACTCATTAATCAATCTCTCATAAATTTTCAAAAAACAAAGCCAAGAATAACATGGAAACGCAACGCGACCCTCAACTTTGGAGAATGGCAAAAGCACGAGCTGGTTTCAAGAGCCACTTGTATGTTTATCTGTTTATTAATGCGGGCTTATGGCTACTGTGGGTAGTAGGTGTGAGTTTTAATAAAGGGGCGAATTATCCTTGGCCTATATGGACTACGCTGGGCTGGGGTATTGGGCTGGTGTCTCACTATTTTGGTGTTTATACCATCAATGAAAAGCAAATGGTAGAACGCGAATACCAAAAACTTTTAAATAAGCAGTAAGTAGTCAGATAGTTTTTTTAAAGTAACTCTCTAAACCTCAAATTCAATGGAGCCTTCACACGATGATAAATTATGGAAAATTGCCCGGCGACGTGCTCATTTCCAACGCGACTTAATGTCCTACTTTTTTGTAAATGCGATGCTAATTGTCATTTGGTATTTTACCAGCCGTTCTCTCAATCACTTTTGGCCTGGATGGGTATTAGTATTTTGGGGGATAGGCATAGCGATGCAATATTATCGTGCCTATATCAGGCCAGATGAGAGCGATTTGACCGAAAAAGAATACCAAAAATTGCTGGATGAACAAAAAAGGGGAAGTTAGACCTTAAGCAGAAATTATGAAGTTGAGGGTGCTAAAACCCTCAACTTATATAAAATCAGTTGCTTTCAATAACTTTCTCCACTACATAGGCTTGTGTCCCCATCCATTTGGCTTCCTGCCCCAACTGGGAAATTACTACAGTGAGATTACTTCTAAAATCTGTAAGGCAATATTTATTAATAGCTTGCTCAATAGGATTGGTAATGAATGCACCAGCTTTAGCCACAACTCCATCTACAATAATAATCTCAGGATTGAATAGGTGAATGGCTATCGAAAGCCCCTTGCCAAGTTCCATGCCTATTTCGTGGAGGATGTCAATTGCAAACGAATCACCCTGCCAAGCGGCGTCAATGATTGTTTCGGCATCTATTTTATCCATTTCAATGGCAGAGAGCCGCGAAATTCGACCTTCCGCCAGTCCTTTTTTGATACGGCGAATCAGTGAAGCTGCCGAAGTGATTGTATCCAAACAACCTACTTTTCCACAATGGCACAATTCTCCATTCGGTACTACCTGTATGTGGCCTAATTCCCCCGCAAACCCAGAAGCACCTTGAAACACTTCTCCATTTAAAATTACGCCTAAGCCAACTCCCCAATCAATATAAATAGCCAATACATGATCTTTGCCTTGAGCCAAGCCAAAACGGTGCTCACCCAACGTAGTGGCTTTGGTATCATTTATGACATATACAGGGAAATTAAAATAACGTTCTAAGGTACTTCCAAACGAATTTTCGCTTTGGTTGAGGCTACGATAGGTAAAATTGTAGCCTTTTCGGGTATCAACCAACCCAGCTACCGAAACCCCCATTGCCATAAAATCATCGTAGCGAATATTAGATTCTTTCAGTACCTCTTCGGTGGCATTGATGAGGGCATTGAGAAAACGGGGCGAGTCCTCTAAGCGTAAATCAAAGTCACGCCTTAGCACAACCTCGTTTTTTAAGTTCATAATCAGCACTTTCGTATCGTGGGTGCTAACATCCAGCACAACTACATAATAGCGCTCGGTACTCAAACTAAACAAGACAGGTTTACGCCCTTGTTTAGTGATGCCCGTCCCTACGGGTACAATCCATTTCTCTTCGACCATTTCTTCGACTATGCTGGTCACAGAGGGGACGCTACTATGGATAACTCGCGCTAGTTCGGCGATAGAAGAGGTGCCAGAGCGATACAGCTCAATAAGAATACGGCGACGATGTTGACTTTTTTTATAGTCAACTACTGAAGTTTTTGGAAAAATATCAACCTCAGACGATGTAGTAGGATCAAACATGCTTTAAATAAGATAAACAAGTCATTAAATTACTTGTATTTACGCCTATAAATGTAATATTAATTTTTTTTACTAATAAAGAATAATTAAAATTATTTTTTTATTAAATTTATTTGTTGTGGTTAATTTTCTTTCTATTATTGTAAAATAATTCTACATGTATATCAAAGGTCAGTTTTTTTTATTGTTCATTCTTAATTTTTTTATTAATCATCAAACAATCCGTCTTTCACTATGAAAAAAATGTTACTTGTGTGGGTATTGCTTTTAGTAGGCTGTCTATCAGCTTATACACAAAGCAATCGTGCCTTAACAGGAACTGTTCGCGATGTTAAGGGCGAGGCTATTCCAGGAGTTAGCATCCTAGAAAAAGGTTCTCGCAGCGGTGCCATTACTGATCAGTATGGCAACTATCGAATCAATGTTGGAACTAATGCCACCTTGGTTTTTTCTTATGTTGGTTTTTTGAAAAAAGAAGTAGCTGTAGGTAATAATAGCACATTGAGTGTGGTTCTTGAGGAAGATACTAAAACGCTTAATGAAGTTGTAGTAACGGGTTTTGGTATCAAACAAGAAACTCGTAAACTCGCTTATGCAGTACAAGAGGTGAAAGGACAAGACCTTATTCGTACTAATAATGCCAACGTTGTTAACTCACTTCAAGGAAAAGTGGCGGGTGTACACATTGATCAAGGAACTGGAGGGCCGATGTCATCCTCACGTATTCGTATTCGTGGAAATGCTTCATTAGGAGGTAATACTCAGCCTTTGTTTGTGATTGATGGTGTTTTGATACGTCCTGGTACTTCGGGTGCTGACTCATGGGGGGCTGCTCAGGACATGGGTAACATCATGAAAAACATCAACTCTGACAATATTGAATCTATGACCGTATTGAAAGGGTCAGGTGCAAGTGCGCTGTATGGCTCGGAAGCTTTGAATGGGGTAATTGTAATTCAAACTAAAAAAGGTCGTGTACAAAAAGGACTCGGTGTCACTTATAATCATACATCATCTTTTGAAAAAGCTTATCGTTTTCTTGACCTCCAAAACGAATTTGGAGCAGGAATTAACCCTACATTCCCCAAAGGAACTGATGGAGTAGATGAAGTAGATCGGGTAGGAGGTGCTTGGAGTTACTCTTATGGCCCTCGTTTACAAGGACAAATGGTGCGTGACATGGATGGCCGTATGATTCCATGGGTGGCGAATAATCCTTTGGATTTCTTCCAAACTGGAAACTATACCAACCATAACGTAGCCGTAGAGGGCGGGACCGAGAGCACTACTTTCAGGGCAGCCTATTCACGTTTGAACAACAGTACTATTATGCCTTCAGGTACTGAACTTAAACGTAACAACTTTAACTTGAGAGCTACCCAAAAAATTGGTAAAATATTTACATTGGATGCGACAGTTGACTATACCGACAACAATCTGCTCAACCCAACTCGTCAGGGAGGTAATTTCAACCCTGTATTTCGTCTGGTATTTGGCCGCCCACGCAGTTTTGATATTAATTATTGGGCCAATAACTACACTGATCCGGTAGCAGGTGGACGTCGTCAAGGAGTCAATGATCCGTATAATATAACATCATTCTTTTGGGAAACTTTTGAAAGAGACGAGTTCCAAAATGAAAAAGTATTCCGAACTAATTTAGACCTTACAGCCAACATTGCGCCTTGGCTCAATCTTTTGGTACGCGGAAACGTTCAGAACCAATTGACTAAAGCAGAAACCAAAAATCGGGGAGACGGTCCTCGTTTTTCAGGAAATGACCTGTATCAAACTCGTACATTGGATGATTCACAGTATCGCTTGCAAGCCGTATTGAGTGCGAATCGTACTTTTGGAGATAATTTGCAGGTAAATCTTTCGGCAGGAGCAGAAACCAACCGTTTGTTGGGTGGGCGTAACTACCGTACTTGGACTGACGGAGGACTTCGTTTGCCAGAGATTTACTCACTCGCCAATGCCCGTACACGTGTTGAAATCAATACATCACCTGTGGCGGCAAAACGTACAGATGCGATTTATTTGTATGGTGACTTGACCTACAAAGACTTCTTGACTTTTAACTTTAGTAACCGTATGGACTTCTCCTCTACTTTGACCTATGCAGATGGTAGCGGAGATTTTTCTTACTATTACCCATCAGTGGGGGTATCGTATATTGTGACCGAAAGCCTTAAAAATCTGCCAGCTTGGCTTAGTTTTGGAAAACTTCGCGGCAGCCTTGGATACACAGGAGCTGATACTAATCCTTGGTCGCTCAACCGTACGGGTATTTATAGCCCAGGAGGTGTTTATAACTTTCCTACAGGTTCGATTCAACGCTCAGGTTTTAGTGATAATACCCTTCCTAATTATAACTTACGCAACCGTTTGGCTCGTGAGTGGGAACTTGGATTTGACGCCCGCTTTTTCGGGAATCGCTTGGGTATTGACTTTACAGTTTATAATAAGCTCACTACGAATGAAATCCTCAGCATCCCTGTTACTTCAGAAGCTGGTGTAGGAAGCCGTATTATTAATGCTGGTAAAATCCAGAATAAAGGGATTGAGCTGATGATTACGGCAACTCCTATTAAATCAAAGGATGTTCGTTGGAATACATCGTTGAATATCACCCGTAACCGTAACAAAATTCTGGAATTAACAGAAGGTATAAGTTCTTATCAGCTTGATTTAGCTTTTGGAGCTGATATGGCCTCCGTAGCTCGTGTAGGGAAAGATTATGGTACCATTGTTACTTCCTACGCTTTTGCCACTTACCAGAAAAAAGATGCAAGTGGTAACCCCATTGATAACCCTAGCAATGGCAAGCGTGTAATTGGTTCTGTGAGCGGTGGCTCAGGTGGGTATCTTGGTTTTATGCGTAGTGGTGCTTATGGCCAAGGTGAAAAAGAAATTGGTAGTATTATGGAGAGAATGCTGTTGAGCAATATTAATACAGTATCTTATAAAAACTTTACGTTAAATCTTCAAGTGGACTCAAAAATTGGGGGCATGATGGCTTCTGCTACCCACCAGTATGGTTCGCAAAGTGGTAATTTTTCTCGTAGCTTGTTTGGTCGTAACAAAGAACTGGGAGGTATAGAATTTACGGATGCTCAAGGGGTAAAACGTGAGGATGGTATCATTCCAGATGGTGTAATGGCTGATGGCTTCAAAGTTACTAAAGATGGCCAAACGATTGATTTAGGTGGAATGAGCTATGCTGAAGCTGTACAGAAAGGTTATTTGACTCCAATCCCAGCTCGTAACTACTATGAAAATCTAACCCAGTGGTCATCAGGTATTCGTGAATTCTCAACCTTTGAAAACTCATGGGTATCAATGCGTGAAATTTCAGTAGGGTATGATGTTCCAGCTAAGTTTGTAAACAAAATCAAATTTCAGTCTCTTCGTTTGAGTGTAGTTGGTCGTAACTTAGGCTACTTGTATCGTACTGCACCTGATGGAATCAATCCTGAAGGGTTGAAATCTAACCGTCCAGGCGAATTTGCTGAATATGGCGGTTTGCCATTCTCACGTAACATTGGTGTAACCCTTAATGCAGGTTTCTAAATTTAACCCTTTGTTGCCGTTTTTTTTAACAATCTCTTTAAAAGACAGACAATTATGAAATGGTCATATAAAACAATATTTGGCTTATTAGCGATGGGACTAATGACATCGTCTTGTGACAAGCAAGATTTTGTGGAAATTAACAAAGATCCAGACGCCCTCGCTACTGTACCGCCAGAAAATCAGTTGCTTAACGCTACTATCAGTTTACATTCGCAGGATTTCGAAGCATTTTATGATACCTATCGTCGTATCATGCCATGGATGCAATACAATACTGGTACTAATGGAAATGAACTCGGATTTACGAGTAATGTTGACAATTTTTCACAACGTTACGGGCGCTTTTACAATGGTGTAGGCAATGTGTTGTACGATTTGGAAAAATTAGTTGATCGCTTACCCGAAACCGAACGGCCTAAATACGTTCATATGATTCGCATGGCACGAGTCTTGCGTTCTTACTATGCTTTTTATGTGAGCGATATTTACGGTAGTATTCCTTATTCGGATGCTTTCCAAGCTCGCTATGGTGGAACACTTACGCCTAAATATGATAGCCAGCAAGAGCTTTTTAATAAGTTGGATGCCGATTTGAAAGAGGCTGTAACAACGCTAAAAACGACTCAAACAGTTGCACAAGTAAACCCAGCTGCTTACGACCAATATTATGCAGGTAATGCTACCAAATGGGTAAAGGCAGCTAACGCTCTTCGTCTAAAAATTGCAACTCGTTTGATTAAAAGAGACAATGCAAAAGCGAAAACTATCGCTCAAGAGGTATTAGCTACTCCCGCTGATTTGATGTCCTCGAATGCTGATGGATGGGTTTTTGTAGGCCGTTTTGACTTTACAAGTGGTGGCAACTGGAATCCTGATGGCTTCAGAGCTACTAAACCTTTGGTTGATTTTATGTGGAACACCAAAGACCCACGTATTGATGCGTTTTTTACTCCTAACCGATACTCACAGGCTAACATTGATGCCTTGATTGCTGCTAAACAGTTGCCTGCTGGTACTAAGGAAAACGCGCGTCGTTATGTGGGTAGCTTCACAAGTCCTGATGAAGCTCAAAATGCCGCCAATCGTCGGGCATTTTATACACCAAGAACAGTGACTCTAAGCGGTCAGCAAGTATCTGTTGACACTTTGTCTAACATTCAGCCACGTTTATTCCAGCCTGCTTTCAATAGCGGAAATGGTGTTGGTGATGGGCTTTCTTATTTACCTGTAATCACTTATGCTGATTTTTGTTTCATGCGTGCCGAGTTGGCGGCTCGTACCGTTACCAGCGAACCAGCCAAAGATTGGTACGAAGCAGGAATCAGAGCTTCTATTACATGGTTTGATGAAGTAGCTAAGGGTAGTAAAATCGAAAACTACACAGCACTTGCAGCAGGTGAAATTGATGCTTATTTGGCACGCCCAGAGATTGTGTTTAACTCAGCTAAGGCAGTCGAACAAATAGCAAGTCAGGCTTACCTCAATTATTTCAATAGAGTAAATGAGGGATGGGCTATTTGGAAAAGAACAGGTTTCCCAAATGCCACATCGGCTTTGGCATTGCCTGATATGCGCTCTAACGGTGCGGTTTTGGTACTGCCACGGAGAGCACCACTTGGTTTAATTAATACAAGTGATCCTAACTATACGAATAAGAAAAGTGCTTATGACGCCATGGCTGCCATCACCGGTTGGGGCCGTGACCCACAAGACGCTACTGGTCGTGTATGGTGGGATCAACAATAAGATACAACGTTAGAGTTGAACTTTGGTAAGTAGTTGAAATTCCGAGATAATTTTGTCTCGGAATTTTTTTTCTTCTATCCCTTTTTGCTTTAGAATGATGCACTTCCAAAGAATAAACATGAAACTCTTCCTCGTTTGTAGTATTTTTGTAAGGATTAACAAACACTTTTATGATGCGATTTTGGGAATCAATCATCAATTTATCTTTCCATAAGGCAATCCTTTTTTGTTTTGTCAGTGTCTCCTGTGTTGCCCAAAAAATCACCTTTTACCAAGATATTCAGCCCATTATTCATACCAATTGCGCGGTATGCCATCGTCCGGGGGAGGCAGCCCCGTTTAATCTTATTACCTATGAGGATGTAACCAAACGTTCTGACTTTATCAAAAAAGTAATTAGCTCAGGTTATATGCCCCCGTGGCGCGCCAACGACCATTACACCGATTTTACCAATAAACGCCAACTCAGCGAAATCCAAATACAAACCATTGTATCGTGGATTGATGCTGATATGCCCAAAGGAAAAGTAAACCTTGATTCAGAAAACAAACTCTTAGAACGCGCCAACGCAGGAACGGCCTATCACCGCAAACCCGATTTAACCCTCAAAATGGCCAAGCCTTACCTACAGAAAGGCGATGGTATAGAACGTTTCATGGTATTCAAGATTCCATTTGAATACTCCAACGAATCTACTATTGAAGCGGTAGAGTTTAGCTCTAACAATAAAAAGATAATTCACCACGCGAACTTTGCTGTTCACCCAGTTGAAGATCTCAATATTGATATTTACAATACCGTCACTCAAATTGATTTGGG
>JBDHXS010000142.1:0-11807 GCA_039810845.1 Runella sp.
GCGTCGTGAAGCGTGTGCTGCACGTCGCCCCCAGTTTGGCTACTTTCAATCCGAAAGTCACGTTGCCCCTTTTGGTAACTTTGCCATTGAATCGCAATTCCGTCCATTGTCACGCGGTCGAAAGGAGGAAAATCGCGGTCAGCTACCAGCGGTTCGGCCAGTACGCGACGATAAGCGTCAGTGAAAGCAACGGACTCGGCACCGTAGTCGAGGGTATTTTCTAAAATAATGCGCGTGGCGTCGTTTACAGAGGTCAATTCCATAGCAAATAAATCAATCGCGTTCGTGAATAGGGGTTGTGCGAAGGCGTAAGGCTTCTCCCGTACGTTGGGAAAAAACGGCCCGTATTTCGGCTAAAATCGACAAGGCAATTTCTTCAGGTGAAATAGCGCCTATGTCCAAACCTACGGGGGCGTGAATTCGTTCGCTTTCGGCATTTGAAATAACAATCCCTTCGTCAGAAAGTTCTTTAAGGATTTTTTCGGAACGGACTTTCGGACCCAACATCCCCACGTAACTCGCCGACGTTTGTAGCACTTTGGGAAGGTTGTATTTGTCCGTCTTAAAATCGTGCGACATGAGAATAATTGCCGTGTGTTCGTCGATTAGAATGGTGCTAAAATCGGCAGGTGCAACAATTGCATCGGTAACAGCCAGCAATTTAGACATCAGTTTCTGAGGATTGGCAACGATGGTCGCCCGCCAGCCAATTTCTTTCGTAAGACGAGCCAACGGCAACACATCGTATTGGTGCCCCATCAATACAAGGTGAATTTCGGGGGGAAGAATTTCGATGAACAATTCAAGCGTTCGGCCGTCGGGGAGGTCAAACGCCTTGGGACGTGAGCGCCCTTTTTCGGCATAGATCTCTATGGTATGGCTAAGTTCTGTCTGAAGGCTTGGGTTGCCTAAAAATGCAATGCTTTCAGATCCCGTATAGCGGAGCATCGTTCCTGCTTGTAAGCCTTGATAGTCATCTTCTAACCCAATTACCGTCAATAAAATATGCGTCTGACGGCGCTCGTTCATGCAGCTTTTGAGAATTTCAACGGGATTATTCGCATCCTCAAAAGAAAGGGGAGTCAATAAAACGTCAATCACCCCGTTGCATCCCAATCCGACGCCGATTTGGTGTTGGTCGTCTTCCGTGGTATCGTAGGTCACTAAACTCGCTTTCGATTTGGCAATGGCAAGGCGTGCCCGCTTGAGGGCATCGCCTTCTAAGCAGCCCCCGCTGATGCCACCTACCCACACGCCGTCGTCCATGACAAGCATACGGGCACCTGTGCGGCGATACGACGACCCTTCGACGCGCACAACGGTGGCAAGGGCAGCTTTGGTAGTGCTTCGGTCGAGGCGGTCGTAGGCTTCGATGATGGCTTTTATTTCTTTCATGATTACGTTCAACAATTTCTTGGTAAGAGCCACAACAAAAATAGAGGATTCCAAATTCCCACCAATGATATTCGTTAGTATTGGTCGATTTCGTTCCCGATATTTGTGGCCAAAGCAATTATTAAAAAACCGAGAATGAAGACAATTGTTGTGTATTGTGGGGCAAACGCAGGCAAGCGACCTGAGTATTTTCAAGCAGCCGAAGAAGCTGGGCGTGCGTTGGCCAACCGAGGCATTAGCTTGGTCTATGGAGGAGGAAATTTGGGGTTAATGGGGGCCGTTGCCGATGGTGTATTGGCAGGAGGACAAAAGGTAACGGGAATTATTCCTAATTTCTTGGCCGAATTGGAAGTAGCGCATAAAACGCTTACCGAAATCCATTTTGTGGACACCATGCACGAGCGCAAGGCCAAAATGGTTTCGATGTCAGACGGAGTGATTGCCCTTCCTGGCGGATTCGGAACCCTCGACGAACTGTTTGAAATTCTGACGTGGACGCAGTTGAAAATTTTTTATGGACCCGTCGGGGTATTGAATGTCAACGGTTTCTATAATCACTTATTAGCCCACATCGACCACATGGTGCAAGAAGGATTTTTGAAAGCCGAAAACCGCGCATTGCTCTTGGTGGCGGATACGATTGACGAATTATTGGATAAGATGATGGCGTTTGAACGCAATGAAACCAAACTGGAACTGAAGAACATTCAGCACGAGAATGGGGGTGCTGTTTAACTAATAGAGCGAATAACAAGTGCAGTTGGTTTCTCAAAACCAACCCCGAGGATGCTCACATCCTCGTTTTTAATCAAAGATTCAATTGACAATGGCAAAGACACTTCAAAACCTACTAGCGGGTGTTCCGATTAGCTCAGTAATTGGAAATACCGATATTGAAATCAGTTCCATCGAATTTGATTCTCGAAAAGTAACTTCGGGAAGTTTGTTTGTTGCTCAGAAAGGGACGCAAGTGGATGGGCATGGGTTTATCCCGAAAGTCATTGAAATGGGAGCGGCGGCTATTTTATGCCAAGATATACCCAACGATTTGGCCGAAGGAATTGCCTACATTCAAGTGGCTGACTCCGCCCGAGCGATGGGACAAATGGCGTCTAATTTTTACGATAATCCGTCGGCGAAACTTAAATTAGTAGGAGTAACAGGAACCAACGGGAAAACATCATCTGTGACGTTGTTGTTCAAACTATTCCGCCAATTGGGGCATCGCGTAGGGTTACTTTCGACGGTGCAAAACCAAATTGACGACGATATTATCCCTTCGACCCATACAACACCAGATTCAGTTAAAATCAATGAGTTGTTGGCCGAAATGGTTCGCCGTGGATGTGCGTATTGCTTTATGGAAGTGAGTTCACACGCGGTGGCACAGGAACGCATCGCAGGGCTGACGTTTGCGGGAGGAATCTTTACCAACATTACCCACGACCACCTCGATTTTCATAAAACGTTCGATAACTACATCAAAGCCAAAAAAGGGTTCTTTGACCAGTTGCCTAAAACGGCCTTTGCGTTGGTAAATATCGACGACCGTCGTGGAGGAGTAATGGTACAAAACACCGCAGCCCGTAAAGAAACCTATTCGTTACAAACAGTTGCTACCTTTAAAGGAAAACTGATTGCGGATAGCCTTTTTGGGCTTCAAATGGAGGTTGACGGGCAGGAAGTTTGGTTTAAACTGATTGGAAAATTCAATGCCTACAACTTATTGGGCGTATATGGCGCGGCTATTTTGTTGGGCGAAGATACCGAACAAGTATTGACGGCACTTTCGGCAGTTACGCCGCCGCCAGGCCGTTTTGAGCAAGTCGTAAGTCAAAGCGAAGTGGTGGGAATCGTGGATTATGCCCACACACCCGATGCGCTACAAAATGTGTTGGAAACCATCAACGAACTGCGTGAAGGCAATCAGCAAGTGATTACGGTGGTAGGTTGCGGTGGGAATCGAGATGCGACTAAGCGCCCCGAAATGGCACGGATTGCCTGCGAATTGAGCAATAAAGTGATTCTGACGTCCGATAATCCGCGCAACGAAGACCCATTCGCGATTTTGGAACAAATGCAAGCAGGCGTTTCGCCCGTTGACTTTAAGAAAACCAAAACCATCGAAGATCGCCGCGAAGCGATTCGGTACGCGGTGTCATTGGCCCAGCCGCACGATATTATTTTGGTAGCGGGCAAAGGCCACGAAACTTACCAAGAAATCAAAGGCGTAAAGCATCATTTCGATGATAGGGAGGAATTGCGAGCGGCGTTTGAGTAACCAGTCAATGTAAAAATGGTGTAACTTTACGTAAGTTCAGAAAAGGAGAAACGCTATGGCTACTACAACACAAACCATTCCTCAAAGCCTTATTTACGAAGAGTTTGGCGGTCGTATCTATTACCGAAAAGGCTATCGTAAAGTATTGCTTGGGCTCAAAACGGAAGATGAAATTGTAGGACGTAGTTTCTTTCAATCGCTTATTATTCAGGCTTTTGTTTTTTATTTGAAATCCATTTTGCCTAAAAAGAAATTTTGGGTACCTACCAATGAAGCAGGCTTGCATTTATACCGAAGTAAAAATTTTGCAAATGACATTGCCATTGTAGAAAAATCAAAGCTCGTAGATCCTGTTTCGGATAAATACAATACCGTTCCCCCAAAATTCATCATAGAGGTGGACGTGAAAATTGACGCCAAAGCCGAAAACGAAGAAGAAGGGGGCACGGAAGCGGATTATATTCTTCAAAAATCCCAAGAACTGTTGACTTTTGGGGTAGAAGGCATCGTATGGATTTTGACAAAAAGTCGTCAAATTTTGGTGATACGTACCCACAAAAATGTAGAAGTATATGCCTGGAGCGAAAGTGTTCCGCTCTTTGAGGACTACACGTTTTGTTTACAACAAATTTTAGAAGACGAAGAGATTTTGCCTACATCACCGACCGATAATCCTTAAATTCGAATAAACTTCCACGATTCACCCCACCAATCAATCACTAATTCCTCTTTAGTGAGCTTGAGGATATGACCATAGACGGGCGTGTTAGGGGCAAAAAAAGGAATACAGCCAGGCTCTCCAAACTCGAAGTAAATACGTCCGTCCTTCAGCGTATATTTTTCAGCATGGTTGCACCATCCACCTCGAAAGGGCATCCAACCATAATAAGATTCATCGTTGCCATATTGGATGTTTCCGTTGGCTTTGAAGCGTACAGTTAGTGATTTGTTGACATTCACAGCTTGCCAACTACTGTCAGGATAACGCTTATATTCGGCCAATCGCCACGAATCCGTAATTGAAAATGGATGCACAAAAGCTTCCTTGAAATTGCAATCTTGCAACCCTAAACTGAGAATGAATAGAATGGCGACATTTTTCATAAAACTGTTATTTTGCGATAAAGACGAAAGTTATGGGCAAAAGGTTGGAGTAGGTTCTATGAGGAAAAGCAAATCTAACTCATTAAAATTTTACTTTGTAAAATAGCTCTCCTTGTTGGAGGTATAAAACATGGTTTTGAAGAAAGAAACCATGCTTTTGGCGCGTGTAGCTAAGTGTACGGGCAATGCCGTCTAAAATCAAATTAGTATAACAAAAACAGAGGTCGTAAATTTGGGCTTTGATTTTGAAAGCCGCCAATGACTCACCTACCACTTACCGAATTAGCCCAACGTTTGAAGGGCGAATTGTACCATGATACTACCATGCGGACGCTCTATGCTACTGACGCGTCAGCGTACCGCGAAATGCCACAGGCCGTCGCTATTCCTCAAGACATTGATGACCTCAAAACGCTCATTGCCTTTGCTCGTGAGCATCGCACGTCACTGATTCCACGTACAGCGGGTACGTCGTTGGCGGGACAAGTTGTCGGAAATGGTATTGTAGTGGATGTCTCTCGTACGTTTACCAAAATTCTAGAAATCAATCCCGAAGAACGCTGGGTGCGTGTACAGCCAGGCGTCGTACGCGATGAGCTAAATATGGCACTAAAACCGTACGGATTGTACTTCGGCCCCGAAACCTCTACCGCCAACCGAGCGATGATTGGCGGGATGATAGGAAACAACTCTTGCGGTTCTAATTCGGTGGTGTATGGCTCCACGCGGGAACATTTGTTGGAGGTAAAAGCGCTTCTTGCCGATGGGAGTGAGGTAGTTTTTGGTACAACGACGAACGACGAATTTAACGATAAAGTAGCAAAAGAAGGATTAGAAGGGGATATCTATCGGGCAACGGCTGCCATTTTGAATGATATTGATAATCAGGAAGAAATACGTAAAAACTTCCCCAAAAAGTCGATAGAACGTCGAAATACGGGCTATGCCCTCGATATGTTACTTGATTGTCAGCCATTTACTTCCGATGGGCCAGCGTTTAATATGTGCCGCTTGATTGCAGGTTCGGAAGGAACACTTTGCTTTTTGACTGAAATTAAGTTGAACATCATTCCGCCGCCGCCCAAAGCCCAAGGTTTGGTATGTGTTCATTTTGATACCATCGATGACGCGCTTCATGCCACTCTTACGGCGCTAAAATACAAACCGCAGGCCGTTGAGCTAATTGATAACTATATCTTAGAATGTGCGGCCGAAAACCCTGAACAAAGCAAAAATGCCTTTTTTGTTCAGAAAAAAGCCGATGGTTCTTACCCTATCATTTTGGTGGTGGACGTTTCGCAAGAGACCAAAGAGGAGGTTGAACGGGTAGCAGCAGCTTTGATTGAAGATTTTAAAGAGCAAGGCATGGGTTTTCATTATCCATTGCTTCATGCCGACGATACCAAAAAGATATGGACTTTACGCAAAGCGGGATTAGGTTTGTTGGCGAACTTACCGGGCGACGAAAAGGCGGTGGCGGTTATTGAAGACACGGCCGTAGATGTCCACGACCAACCTTACTTTATCCGTGATTTTAATGCCATATTGCATAAAAACGGTATGTCAGCGGTGCATTATGCGCATGCGGGTTCGGGTGAAATCCACCTTCGCCCTATTATCAACCTAAAAACCAAAGAAGGACACCGCCAATTTCGAATGATTGCGGAAGAGATTGCTACTTTGGTGAAAAAATACGACGGTTCGCTGTCGGGCGAGCACGGCGACGGGCGTTTGCGGGGCGAATTTATTCCGCAAATGGTGGGAGAAAAAAATTACGCGTTGTTTAAAGAGCTTAAACGAACCTGGGATCCTAATGCGATTTTCAACCCAGGCAAAATTGTGGATACGGCACCAATGGATACGTTTTTGCGCTATGAAGCCGACCAACAAACGCCTGATGTTAAAACGTATTTCCGTTATCCAGACCAAACGGTACTCCAACACGCCGAGCAGTGCAATGGCTCAGGGGATTGCCGCAAAACGCATTTGAGTGGTGGGACTATGTGTCCGAGTTTTATGGCAACTCGCAACGAAAAGGATACTACACGTGCTCGGGCAAACATATTGAGGGAGTTTTTGACACGTAGCCCCCAAACCCCCAATGGGGGATTTAGTAATGATAAAAACAGCCCTACTGGGATGGCGGCAGTGAAAGAAGTCTATGATTTATGCTTGGCTTGCAAAGGTTGCAAAGGTGAATGCCCGTCGAACGTGGATGTAGCAAAATTGAAAATGGAATTTTTGCAGCACTACTACGATACCAACGGCGTGCCGATGCGCTCGTGGTTGGTGGGTAATTTTTCTAAAATGACGGGGATTGCCAGTTACGTACCTTGGGCGTATAATTTGGTATTCAAAAATGCTCCATTGCGTCGCATTGCCAACCAAATCGTAGGTTTTCACCCCGACCGCACCATGCCGTTGTTGCACAATACTACCTTGAAGAACTGGGCAAGTGGTAGAGGGCAAGTGGCAAGTGGCAAAGGACAAGCAAGTGGAAAAGTGTATCTTTTCTGTGATGAATTTACCAATTATAACGACGTTGAGATTGGCAAAAAAGCCATTCAGTTGTTGCAAAAATTGGGGTATGAAATAGTGATTCCCGAGCATGGGCCGAGTGGGCGTCCGCAGTTGTCGAAGGGGCTGTTGAAAGATGCTAAAAAGATTGCAGAGCAAAATGTGCAGCTGCTTAAAGGGTTAATTTCAGACCAAACACCGTTGGTAGGAATTGAACCATCGGCGATTTTGACATTCCGCGACGAATACCCTGATTTGGTAAGTGAGGAGTTGGCGGAAGATGCGAAGCAGTTAGCTAAGAATGCGTTACAATTCGATGAATTTATTGCTCGTGAGATAGATGCAAAACGTATTAATAGTTCGCAGTTTACTACACAAAGCAAAAAAATAAAACTGCACGGCCATTGTCAGCAGAAGGCTATAGCCTCAATGGTTCCGACTAAGAAAATGCTTTCTTTGCCCAAAAATTACGAAGTAACTCTTATTCCAAGTGGTTGCTGTGGTATGGCGGGAAGTTTTGGCTATGAAAAAGAACACTATGAGTTGTCCATGAAAATTGGAGAATTGGTATTGTTTCCAACGGTACGTAATCAGCCAGAAGAAGTGATTATTGCCGCTCCAGGCACAAGCTGCCGTCACCAAATTCATGATGGAACAGGACGGAGAGCGCTACATCCCGTAGAGATTTTGTGGGAAGCATTGGCCTAAAAAAAACGTCGGCAAGGTTTAAAACCTTGCCGACGTTCATTCGTTGAATAGAATAAAAACAAAAAAAGGCAAACCGAGAATCTCACCGCTACAACCACCTACCCTTGCTTCGGTCAAGACCTGGGGGATTCAGTAGGAGCTGGTAGTTCCGATTTGCCGCTGCAAAATTAGGAAATTATGAAGAGAGATGCAAAAGTTAATCATTAACTGTTAACGGTTAATTCTTAACGGTCTGATTTTGAGCTAAAAATTTGTTGATAAAATTCCAATCCGAGTATTTAAAATAAAGATTAAAAGGGGTAAAAATGAAAAAATGGATAGAAGCGGCACGTTTGCGCACGTTACCTTTGGCATTGTCAAGCATTCTAATGGGATGTTTTTTGGCCGCAGCACATCAGCAATTTAGCTGGACAATAGCAGTTTTAGCCATCCTGACAACGATTTGTTTGCAGGTGTTGTCCAATTTTGCCAATGATTATGGAGATGCCGTCAATGGCAAAGATACCGAAGCAAGGCAGGGGCCTCAGCGGGCAGTGCAGTCGGGAGCGATTTCGGCTACTGCGATGCGCAACGCCATGATTTTATTTTCGGTGGTATCCTTGTTGAGCGGAATAGGGTTGTTGTATGAGGCCCTTAAAGACGCCACTTGGCAGTCGTTTCTGGCCTTTTTGGGCTTAGGTATTCTCGCCATAATTGCGGCCATCACCTACACCGCAGGTAAGCGCCCCTACGGCTACGAAGGTTTGGGGGATTTTTCGGTGCTGATTTTTTTCGGTTGGGTAGGTGTATTAGGGTCATATTATTTACACACAAAATCCTTAGATTGGAGTCTTTTATTACCAGCAAGCAGTTGTGGGCTTTTTGCAGTAGGAGTATTGAATATCAACAATATACGAGATATTGAATCAGATAAGCAAACTGGAAAGCAATCTATTCCAGTTCGCATAGGTCGAGAAAAAGCGGTTATTTACCATTGGGGCTTACTGATAGTGGGTATGTTTTGTAGCATTATTTACTTATTTCTACATCTTGGGTCTGTTACTCAATGGTTATTTATTTTAAGTTTCCCGTTGTTTATTCGCAATGGTTTGGCTGTAAGTCGCCTTACAAATCCGCATGAATTAGACCCTTATCTTAAACAGATGGCATTATCAACCTTATTCTTTGTATTGTTATTTGGAATTGGGTTTTGGATAAAATAGATATGTCGTTTTAAAGAAAATATTTTCGCTTTCAAGTTGGCAAGCCGTTTAAAATTAGGTAGTTTTGGCGACCCAATCCCTCATTCATTTACTTATTTTTACGTTTAGTTATGAAGAAACGTACTGTGTTTCTGTTTATTTGTGCCTCGTTTTTGGTGCTTTGTTATAGTTCTTATGCTCAACGTACCGCCGCCGAATATTTTGAGGAAGGCGTTAACAAAAGTAAAGCGGGCGATTTTGTTGCAGCATTGCAAGCTTTCAACTTGGCAATTACGATGAGTCCCGAAAATGCGCCAAGCTATTATAATCGGGCAATGGCCAAAGCCAGTCTGAAAGATCACCGAGGAGCGATTTTGGATTTTGACCGTTCCATTGAACTGAACCCCAAATATTCAGATGCGTATCTTTATCGCGGTGCCAGCAAAGCCAAACAAGATGACTTTAGATCGGCTATTCAGGATTTTTCGCGAGCTATTGAGCTCAACCCTGATGATCCTCAAGGCTATTACCAACGTGGTATTAATCGGTCTCGTCTTGAAAACTATCGTGGAGCATTACAAGATTTGAACCGTACAGTCGAGTTGGAGCCTAATAATTCGGGAGCATTGTTTGCTCGGGGTACGGTAAAGTCTAAATTGGAGGATTTTACGAGCGCCTCAGTAGATTTTTCTCGTGTGATAGATTTAACTCCTAAAAGTCCTTCAGCTTATGCTGGGCGTGGTTATGCCAAATTAAAACTTAACGATTTTGCAAGCGCAGTAGCGGATTACACAAAAGCTATTGATCTAAAACCAGAAGATGCAGAGTCATTTTATAGCCGTGGATTTTCGCGGAGTAAACTGGAAAAATATGAGGAAGCTATTAGTGATTTTGACCAAGCCATCAGACTTGACCCTCAAAATCACCGTGCCTATTATGGACGGGGTTTTTGTAAAAGCAAATTGGGTAGCCAACGAGAAGCTATTGCTGATTTAAACAAAGCTGTTGACATTAACAACACACCTACTGATACCAAAGTGGTATATATGGGGAGTATCAGCCGTTCTATTTTAGACCAATTGAGAGAGGTGGTACAAGAAAAAAATAAAATCAACGAGTTATCTACAGAGCGTTCGGAAGCCTTCTTTGTAAGAGGAATAGGTAAAAACAAACAGGGCGATGGAAAAGGAGCAATTATTGATTTAAATAAAGCCATTGAGTATAATCCGACTTATTCGGAGGCCTATTTTACTCGTGGAATGATAAAATCTGCGTTAGGAGACCAAAGAGGGGCTATTCAAGATTGCTCCAGTGCTATCAAACTAAACCCAAAGTATGCTGAGGCGTATTATGTACGAGGCTTAATTAAACACAGTCTTGGCGACGAAAACGGCGGGTGTTTAGATTTGTCTAAATCGGGCGAATTGGGCTATACGCAAGCATACAAGGTGATTAGCGATTATTGTAACTAAGAAACAGTAACCACATAGATACAAAAAGAGCAGTGAAGAAAGCCTTCACTGCTCTTTTTGTATTCGGTATTAGTTCGAGTTTACTCAAATCGCAAGTGTTTTACTGACTCACCCGAACTGCCTAATTCGACCAAAGAATCAATTCCTATTTGGAGGTGACGTTCTACAAAAAAAGCCGTGACTTTTTTATCACTTTCTTCTGTTTTTACGCCTTCGGGTACCAAAGGATTATCTGATACAAGCAATAAAGCACCATGCGGAATTTGATTGACAAATCCTACCGTAAAAATAGTAGCAGTTTCCATATCAATCGCCATAGTCCTAATCTCACGCAAGTAATCTTTAAATACTTCATCGTGCTCCCATATTCGGCGATTGGTAGTATAGACCGTACCTGTCCAGTAATCTAACTCATGCTTTTTAATCATGGATGACACGGCTCGTTGCAGACGAAAAGAAGGTAAAGCAGGAATTTCTGGCCTCATATAATCATTGCTAGTTCCTTCGCCGCGAATAGCCGCGATAGGAAGCACTAAATCACCGATTTGCGTTTTTTTCAATCCTCCGCATTTTCCCAGAAATAAAACGGCTTTGGGGTTAATGGCTGACAATAAGTCCATGACCGTAGCAGCCATAGCACTTCCCATCCCAAAATTGATGATAGTGATATTATTGGCTGTGGCGGTTTGCATGGCACGCTCTCGTCCGTAAATTTCGACACCGTATTTGTCAGCAAACATTTGTACATAGTTGATAAAATTGGTCAATAAAATATATTCACCAAAAACTTCCAACGGCGTACCTGTATAGCGCGGGAGCCAATTCTCTACTATTTCTTCTTTTGTTTTCATTATTTTTGGGGAGATTAGGTTAAAAAAAAGATTTGTAAGAATCTACCGCTATTGGCTGCCGTCCTTACAAATCCCGCAAAATTATGGTTCAGCTAAACTTGCCGCCCTTTGAGTACAAAGTTACAAAAATTGGTGAAAAACCGCATATTTTCGACATTATTCGCCGTAAGTACCTCATCATCACGCCCGAAGAATGGGTACGACAGCATGTCTTGCATTGGTTAATCAACCATCATCAGTATCCCAAATCGCTCATTCGGACAGAAAGTGGCTTGCAATACAACCAACTCGCCAAACG
>JBDHXS010000143.1:0-11800 GCA_039810845.1 Runella sp.
TGGAGAAAAAAGCGGAGCGCGAGGCCGTAGAAGCCGCCGAAATTGACAAAGCGCGTAACTTATACCGCAAAGAACTCGACTGGATTCGTCGCCAACCCAAGGCGCGAGGAACGAAAGCCAAGTACCGCGTCGATGCCTTTGAGGATACCAAAGAGAAGGCACATCAGCGCAAATACGACAACCAAATCGAGCTGAATATCAAATCGACCCGTTTGGGAAGTAAGATTGTAGAACTGAACAGTGTTGGTAAAAAATACGGTGACAAAACCATCATTCACAATTTTTTATATACTTTCAAAAAAGGCGACCGTATCGGAATTGTGGGGAAAAATGGCGCAGGAAAATCGACCTTGCTCAACATGATTACGGGCGAACTTCGTCCCGACAATGGCCAAGTTGTACGCGGCGATACGGTGCAGTTTGGTTACTACACACAGTCGGATTTGCAATACCGAGATGGACAACGGGTGGTGGATTGGGTAAAAGACGTGGCCGAGGTGATTCGCTTAGGAACGGGACAAACCGTGACGGCTTCGCAGTACTTGCAGGCATTTTTGTTCCCACCCAATAAGCAAGGGACAATGATTGAAAAATTGAGCGGGGGCGAAAAACGCCGCTTGCAGCTCTTGCGCGTTATGATGCACGAGCCTAATTTTTTGATTCTGGATGAGCCTACCAACGATCTTGACATCACGACGCTGAACGTGCTCGAAGAGTTTTTGATGAACTTTCCTGGTTGTTTAGTAATTGTTTCCCACGACCGTTATTTCCTTGACCGTTTGGTGGATCATTTGTTTGTGTTTGAAGACAATGGCCATATTCGCGATTTCCCAGGAAACTACACCGATTATCGTAATTTTTTGGCTGAAAGTAAAGAACCCAACGCAGGAACCGGAAAGCAGTCAAATAACCAATCATCCTCTAAAAAGGGTACCGAAGGCGGGGTGAGTTTTATTCAAACAACTGTTGCAACTTCTAAGCGTAAACTTAGTTTTAAAGAGCAAAAGGAACTAGAAAACTTGGAATCAGATATGGCCAGATTAGAAGTAGCAAAAGCGGTTGTTATCGAAAAATTAAACGCAGGAAGTCAGTCGCATGAAGAGATTACCAAGTGGGCAAAAGAGATAGAACAACTAAATTCAGAGTTGGAAGAAAAAGAAATGCGCTGGTTGGAATTGAGTGAGTAAACGCAAATTTGTCTTTATTCAGCTTGATATTTTCCTGTGACGTATAAGTTATGTAATTTTGGACATGGATTCTATCACCGACTTTTTTCAATATCTACTTGACTCCGAAGAGATTATCCGCACAGGAGGATTGGTACTAATAACACTTATCATTTTTGCAGAAAATGGTCTGTTCTTTGCCTTTTTTCTCCCTGGCGACTATTTGGTGTTTTTGGCAGGTGTATTTTGTGCCTTGAAAATCTTAGATGTCCCCATCTTCTTGCTCTTGATGTGCCTTTTTGGTGCTGCCATTATTGGTTCACTGACGGGCTATTTGACAGGACGCTTTTTTGGAGAGCGTATTCAAAACCGCCCAGATTCTTTGTTTTTTAAGAAACAACATATCGAAACAACTCGTAAATATTTCGATAAATATGGAAGCCGTACCTTGGTAATTAGCCGTTTTTTACCCGTAGTACGAACCTTCGCACCGATTTTAGCAGGTTTGGTAAAAATGCGCTGGTTTGGCTTTATGCTTTACAATGTGTTGGGAGCAGGATTGTGGATTTTTGGATTGACAGGAGGAGGTTATTATTTTGGTGCAAAATTTCCATGGATTATTAACTATGTACACTATATTATCTTTTTCTTCCTTGGGATTACCACCTTTACTGTGGTACGAGGATATTTCAACGCTAAAAAGGAGGTTAGTGAACAGTAAATAATACTGGTGGAAAAACACCGTTAACAGTAAAAAATGAATAGAATGTTTGTATTCCACATAGGTTTTTTAGACATCGAATGGGTGGATCTGTTAGACATCCTTTTGGTTGCCTTTTTACTGTATCAAATCTATTATTTAGTACGTGGCAGCTTGGCAAGTCGCGTATTTCTAGGATACTTACTCCTTTACCTTTTTTATCTGGTTGTCAGGGCAATAGGTCTTGAATTGCTCACAAAAATCCTTGAATATTTCATGGGAGTGGGAGCTATTGCTTTGATTGTTATTTTTCAACAAGAAATCCGTCGCTTTCTCTTGTTTGTTGGAAAATCAACGGCATTTGCCAATAATCGCCTGTTAGGTCGCTTCTTTCGACAAACCACACCTACCGAAAAAATAAACGAAATTAAACCGATTATTGAAGCCGTACGGGCCATGTCAACAGAATTTACAGGCGGCTTACTTGTACTGAAAAAGAATGATGAATTAGATAAATACCTGCAAACGGGTGAAGAAGTGGACGGAGTTCTCTCCAAACGGCTTTTTCTTTCTCTTTTCAATCAATACAGCCCCATGAACGACGGGGGCGTTATCGTAGCCGATGGACGTATCAAAGCGGCTCGATGTATTTTGCCCGTTTCTGACAGCGACGACTTTGGCAATTTGGGGTTTCGTCATCGAGCAGCCTTGGGCATGAGCGAAGTTACTGATGCAGCGGTGATTGTCGTTTCGGAAGAAACAGGCCGTATTTCGCTTGCTATTGAAGGTAATATTTTTAGTAATATCTCAGCTTCTGAAGTAGAAGAACGCCTCAAAAAATACTTGTTTGAAGTGGGAAAGGCAGTGAAAAAGAAGTAAACCCCTACAATGTACAGTGTTCAAGGTGCGTATTGGATTTTTTAGCTGCATTAGAACCAGTCAAAGTGATGATACCAGCAATAGCAGCTACATACAAAAGGAAAACGTTTTTTGAGATAATCAAATTTTACGCCCCTACTTTTGCCAGTTGACTGTGCCCGCTTTTTGAATATGTCTCCTCAACTTTTTCCCTAACGCCTCATAAATCTCTTTATTAGCGGTTTTTACATCCGTTGTTTCCAACGAATCCTTCGACATATCAAAAAGTTGAAAAGGTTCAAACGGGGTATTTTGCAAGATTTTCCAGTTTCCCTCCCGAAGGGCATAGTATTCTTGCCCACCATACGCACCGCCTTCACGCCGTACCCAACAAGTAGCCCGCTCAGGAGTTATTTTAGGGCTTCCCATCAATACCGATAGAAATGAACTCCCTTCTATCGGTGAAAGCACTTTTGCCCCCGCTACTTCACAAAATGTAGGGAACAAATCCATAGTGAGAGCCTGGTAATTTGTTTGGGTGTTGGCTTTGATTTTATTTTTCCAAACAGCGATAGTCGGTACCCTGATTCCTCCTTCGTACATTGTCTGTTTACCTCCCCGCCAATAGGCATTATCGGCTTCATCTGACAATAAACCACCGTTATCGCTGCTGAAAACGATCAGCGTATTTTCTGCCTGTCCATTTTGACGTAATGTCTCCAAAACTTTACCTATACTGTCGTCTAAATGTTCAATCAGGGCGGTGAGCTTGGCTCGTTTTTCAGATAAACTCGGATTTCTTTTTTTTACTTTTTCCAACCATACTTGGGGTGGCTGGACCGGAAAATGAGGAGCGTTGTAAGCCAAATACAAGAAGAAAGGTTGAGATTTTTTCTTTTGGGTGTTCAGATAATCCACAGCCCATTGGGTAAATAGATCAGTGGCATGTCCCTGAGGATGAACAACTTGTCCGTTGAGCCGCATCCAATCTTTTCCTTCTCGAAGGTGCGTGTAATAATCGTCCATCATGTCTTCCAGAAAGCCGTGGAAATGCGTAAATCCCCGCCGATTTGGGTGATTTTCTGGCTCCAACCCCAAGTGCCATTTACCAACCATGGCAGTTTGATAACCTGCCGTTTTCAATACCTGAGGTAAGGTTGTGGCTTTAGGCGAAAAATAGCCCCAGCTATTTTCTTTATTTCCCCGAATCACTCCTGGTACTCCCACCAAATCAGGGTACCGACCAGTCATCAGAGCGGCTCGTGTAGGCGAACAAACCGTTGAGTTGGCGTAAAAACTCGTAAATCGCAGTCCCTCTTTAGCAAGGTTGTCCAAATTGGGCGTTTGACAATACCTTGAACCATATACCCCCACTTCTCCCCAACCCATATCATCAACTAAAATCATAATGATATTGGGCTTTTGTTGTGCAAAAGCAAAAGAAGTAAATAGAAATAGTAAACAGAAATTACGGAGGAAGGAAAGGAAGAGACTCATATTAATTTTATGGTTTACTCCTCTTATAAACCACAAAAGCCGTCATTCTAACCTTTATTCTTCCATTTTTAACAAGTACTTTCTACGCATATCATTAATCAAAAACTTTTTTTGGGCTGTAAAACTCTCGGGATGTAGTTGTGCATGGAGTGTTTCCCATTCATGAAAACGCTCGGCTTCGTGTTGACGAAATGCCTTTATGTCTATTTTTTTACTGATAAGATAGGCTTCAAAGTTCATATCTAAATATCATTGCGTTCAATAGCGTCCTGAAAATCAAAGTGCATTTGATTAAAACGGTCAAAGATGGTTTTCAAGAAAGCTTCATCAGAAAATAGCTTATGAATATCGGTTTCGTCGCCAAAAAAATCCATTTCACTGACTTTGTAAGTTTGCTCATACAAGCCTGCTTCTATTTTGACAATGTATTTGCCGTTCCAAGTGTAAAGGGCAATTTTGTAGTTGTCTGTACTGCTAATATCTCCGACGTAACGCATTTTAATGGTTTATTCTCAATTGATTGAATACCGTTTGTCAAAACTATCTATTGTGATGATTTCGATTCAATTGACAATCGACCATCGCAAATCATTCACAACCTTCTTTTCGACGGGTGTCAATGATACTCCAAATCTTCCAACCTGCGGCGGTTTTGATTAGTTGGAAAGCATTGACGCCACAATGACTGAAATTACCTTTGAAATAAAATTTGTAGGGGGTCCAAGCCGTGGCCATGTCTCCATCTATGCGAATGTCTATGGTGGTTAGCCGTTCGTCCAAATCACCAGCCGCAGATTTTCCGATGCTTTTAATAAAACCTTCAAAAGAATCGGAACGTACAGTGACTTCGCCCGATTTGTTTTTAGTGACAGTCTCCAAACGAGCTCCAGGTACCAACGATTGGCGCACCAAGGTAGAGTCACTTTTTTTCATGCCCTCAAATAGTTGTTGGATAGGTACTCTTACAGCGGCTTCTTCCGTATTTTGAGCAACTGATTTTCCAGCATACAAGAGGGCGATAAGTAGAATGCAAACTGATTTTTTCATGGGGATAGGAGTTTAAGTAAACAAAAGAAGCGACGCTTATGCAAACGTCGCTTCGTATTTATAGCAGAATACCTGACTGTCTATTGGGCAGTAGCTGAGTCAACAGCTGCTGCTACGGGAGCAGTGGTTTCAGCGGTTGCAGCTCCATACAATTTCTCACGAATAGCGTTGGTACGTTGCTCCAATTCTGGTTTAGCCGTATATTTAATCTTGGTCTGACGAGCCGCCGAATCTGGATGTACACCGTAAACATACTCATCTCCAGCGCGTAAATCTGGCTGGTCAATATTATTGTTCTTCTGATACTTACACGAGGCCAAAGAAACAGCCAGTAACAAAGCACTTATTTTCAAAAAGTTACGTTTCATCTTCAAGATTCGTTTATCAAATTTGTACAAAAATAGAGGTCAAATTTGAATTTGCCAACGTTTCTACATTTGTTTTGTAAAAAAATTGACCCTATTACATTTCTAAATTACTACACTCTCAAATTGTTGAATTAAATAATGTCCTCAAAATTAGACAAACTAACTCCTCGCGAAATAGTCGCCGAACTGGATAAATACATCATTGGTCAACACGATGCCAAACGGAATGTAGCGATTGCCCTTCGTAATCGCTGGCGACGGATGAACAGCACACCCGAAATGCAAAAAGAAATTATTCCCAATAATATTTTGATGATTGGGGCAACGGGAGTAGGTAAAACTGAAATTGCTCGTCGTTTGGCTAAAATCGCCGATGCGCCTTTCATAAAAGTAGAAGCCTCTAAGTTTACGGAGGTGGGGTACGTAGGTCGCGATGTAGAAAGTATGGTGCGAGATTTGGTCGAACAGGCGGTGAATATGGTAAAAACGGCCAAAAAAGAAGCCGTAAAACAAAAAGCCCAAGAGATTGTAGAAGACATTATCTTGGATGTGTTGATTCCACCCATGTACCCCAACAACAACCCTATCAATCAAAGTCGGCCAAGTGTGGGTTTTGAGATTGTCGATGACAATGATTCGGTAAATCCTCCTCCTCCGCCCATTTCTTCTATGCCTGACCATGAGTTGAACGAACGGACACGGGTTCGTTTTCGGGATAAATTACGAGCGGGCGAACTCGAAAATCGGAAAATTGAGATTGATATGCAATCATCCTCAGCACCAAACATCGGAGTCATGGGTGGTCCTATTGATGATGTTTCAATGATGAATTTGCAGGAAATGCTTGGGAATATGATGCCCAAACGCAACAAAAAGCGCAAAATGAGCATTGCGGATGCCCGTAAGATTTTGTTGGAAGAAGAAGCCGCCAAACTCATCGACATGGACGAAGTCAAAGAAGAAGCTATTCTGAAAGCCGAGGATTTGGGGATTATTTTTATTGACGAAATTGATAAAATTGCTAATTCAAATGGAAAAGGTGGCGGCCCCGATGTAAGCCGTGAGGGCGTACAGCGCGATTTACTTCCCATAGTAGAAGGTTCAACGGTCAATACCAAATACGGGCCTATCAAAACCGACCATATTCTGTTTGTGGCCGCAGGGGCATTTCATGTTTCAAAACCCTCCGACCTGATTCCAGAGCTTCAGGGGCGTTTTCCGATTAGGGTAGAATTGCAGAGTTTAACCGAAGAAGATTTTTATCGAATCTTAAAAGAACCTCGCAACTCCCTGACGCGTCAGTACAGTGCATTGATGCAAGCCGAAGAAGTGAGCCTTACTTTTCAGGACGAAGCCCTGCGCGAGTTGGCAAAATTGGCCTTTACGATTAATTCAGAAGTAGAAAATATCGGAGCTCGTCGTTTGCAGACCGTGATGAGCACACTGCTCAATGAGTTTATGTTTGATATACCCGATGCCATTGTTCCTAATTCTCACGTAGTGGTTACGCGGGAGTTGGTACAAGAACGCTTAGCGGGCTTGGTTAAAAATCGTGATTTGAGTCAGTATATTTTATAACAATAAAAACGCTGGTAGGGAGGCTTGCCAGCGTTTTTATTACCGTACTACAATCTGGCTCCCAAGCCGTTCTAAGAGTAGTTCGCGGTACTGCATTCCAATCGGAATTTGCACATTCGACAGCAGCCCCAGCATATTTCCGCTAATACCTTTGATTTTGGTCAAATTGGCAATGTACGACTTATGAACCCGTGCAAAGGTAGCATCGGGAAGTGTCTCCTCCATTTTCTTCATGGTGAGGTATGTCACAATAAAACGATTCTCAATATAAATTTTTACGTAATCCTTCATGGCCTCAATGTACTGAATATCAGAAAATTGAACCTTTATGAGATTGCCGTCTTCTTTCACAAAAATAGACCCTTCAGCGTTCGGGCGCGCCAAGCTTACTTCATCGCCTGCCTTGGGCAAACTTGGCTCAACGTTTTCTTTTCGTTGCTGATTAAGGATTTCTTTGGCTTCAAAGCGCTCTTTTACTTTTTGAATAGCTCTCAAAAACCGTTCAAAAGCAATGGGCTTCAACAGATAATCTGTGACATCCAACTCAAAGCCTTCGTGGGCGTATTGATGAAAAGCTGTGGTCATTATCACCTGCGGGCGCTGAGGTAGCGATTTGAGAAATTCAAGCCCTGAAATTTGGGGCATTTCGATGTCGCAAAAAATCAAATCTATGATGCTTCGAGAAAGCTCATCGTAGGCTTCAAATACATTATTGGCTTTGGCTACTAACTCCAAAAAGGGTAATCTCCCAATAAAATTCTCAATGATTTCTTGCGCAATAGGCTCATCC
Source organism: Runella sp. (assembly GCA_039810845.1). Classification (GTDB taxonomy): domain Bacteria; phylum Bacteroidota; class Bacteroidia; order Cytophagales; family Spirosomataceae; genus Runella. Next base: position 8,005 of record JBDHXS010000143.1, read on the forward strand.
TCAACGATTAAACAGCGAATTTTTTTCATAGTTCTAATCTCAGTTCTACTTTATAACTACCCTCATTATCAATCACTTTTAGCCGATGTTTGTTGGGATACAGAAAGGCCAATCGCTTTTGTACATTTTCGACGCCTGCATGATAACATTCAGGAAAGCAGTCTGATTCAATCTTTAGTTCCAAGACTGCTTCTTGCGTTTTGATGTCAACCTCACAGCTTGATTTCATACACCTAAAGGCTTTTTCCAAAAGTGGAAAAATCAACAGCGGGCTAATCATCAGATGGTCGAGGGCATGGGTTTTAAGACGGAAATTAATGTTGGCTTGGTCGGCAAAACGCGTTTCTTGCAAATCAACGTAGTTTATCATAAAATCCAACTCTTTTTGCAGCGGAACTTGCTCCACGTCGGTTTCGTAGAGCGTGTAGCGAATCATGTTGGAAAGCTTGAGCGTCATTTGTTCGGCTTTTTTGCGGTCAGTATTTACCACATTTTTAATGTTTTCTAACGACTCATCAATAAATTTCGGGTTCACCTGCGACTTTAACAGCTTGATTTCCAAATCCATCCTCTCTTTTTCTAAAGCATTGTTTTTACGCTGTTCTATGACCAAATCTATCATCAGTTTTAAAGAAACAGGAAACCACCGTCCAGGCTGCGATAAGAAAAAATCAGTATTAAATAGAAAAAATTGCAAACGCTTTAACATCCCGCCCCCTTCTATGTTAACCATCTGATTGTAATCCTTTGTGAAGGTGCCAAAGTCAAAATAACGAAGTGCAATTTGCCAGAACAATTCTCCTATCAAAGTTCGGAACACATACCCAGCAAAAAACAAGACAATCAGGTAAACAATGTACTTTGAGTCGGTAAACAGCCGATGCACGCACACCAAGGCCAAGAGGTAGATACTGTACGAAGCAAAGGTGCTCCCCACTGCCCAAACCATCGCCCCTGAGGTAAACATATTGGTGGTGGAACCCACATAAAAACAGCCATACAAGTACCAAAACAGCCAAAATAGCCATTCGCCGATGATTGACCGTTTGTTATAAATATAGCTTGAGATTGACTTCATACTCATTGGGTTTGTCTTGAATTGTCAGGGTATGATTGGGGTACAGCAACGAAAGCCTGCGCTTAATATTGACAAGCCCAATACCCCCAACTTTGGTTTTATTGATTTTCAATATGGGCTTTGTGTTTTTTACTTTAAAATCCAGTTGCTTGTCTTTCAGAGTCAATTGAATTGAAATTTGCGCATGGTCGAGGTTATTAAAAAGACCATGTTTGAAGGCATTTTCGACAAAGGGCAGCAGCACTCGTGGCGCAATTTCCTTGTGTTGAAGTGTGGCTTCATCTGCATCAAAATCAATCGTCACGTTTTTATCATGTCTTATTTTCTCAAGACTCACGTAGTTTTTGAGGTAATCAATTTCCGATTGTAGTGGCACTTTACTGCCCAACGAATCATCAAAAGATTGTTTGAGAAGGCTTTGTAATTGACTAATGGCCGTTTGGGTTTCGGGCTTTTGATTGAGAATCAATCCATAAATATTATTGAGCGAATTAAAAAGGAAATGGGGGTTGAGTTGGCTTTGCAAAAACTTCGATTCAAGGTCGTGGTTGAGGTCATTGAGTTGTTTTTGTTTGATGGTATTCTCTATAAAATACTTTATCGTTTTGGCTAAAACAATAAGACCAAATTGATTTCGGAATTCATAAAATACTGCAAATACAAATGACAAACTCGTAAAATGCCCCAACAGCCCCCGCTCGTTGAATGTGTCTATAAATGCCAATAGGGGGTTATCCTCTCGGGAAGTGGAGTAAGCACTGACTTTATTGAGCTCATAGATTTCTTGAATAAATAAGAAAGTGGCGTACGTAAATACAGTAAAATACCAAAAGGCCACTATTGAGAAGAAAGTGAGGTATTTTTCGCGGGCAAAGTACTTGGGAAACAAAAAGTAAAAAATGAAGTACCCAGCCAAAATATTACTACCCAAATAGAGATAAAAATAGGTGGAATAGCGCAGGTTCTCGACGTAAAATTCACTCATCAAGTTTCTATAACTGTAGTACAGGTAGCTCAAATGTACCAAAGCTCGCAGCCAAAGCCTCGAATTGTAGAAATCAAGGGCTTTTTCGATGATGTCAAATACCTTGCTATTTTGTTTGTCGAGCCGATGCATACGTTCGTCTAAAAGTTTTGGCAAATTTCGGGAGAATGGGCTATTATCTCATGCCTTTTCCGAATTCATACGGCCAATAAGCCCATTTGTCTAATAATCTTGGTGGTTGAAACAAAGATTTTCAATTTTGTAGCAAGTAATCAAACCCGTTCAAAACCATGAAAAAAGCCATCATTACGCTCGCTTGTATTTTAGGTTTTCTCTCTGTCAAAGCTCAAAATTGCGATTGTAGCACCGTCTTGAAGGCGGTTGTCCAAAAAACCGAAAACAACTATGCAGGCTATTTCGACAAAGTAACTCCCAAAACACGCCCCACCTACGACCAGTTGGTGGATAGCTTACAGGCTGTTTCCCAAGGATTGAAAGACGACAAAAACTGCTATCAATTGTTGCGCCGATACAAGCGGTTTTTTCGGGATGGGCATTTTCAACTCTCGTTCAATGCACCCGAAAAAGTTGTCCCGATTCGCAGTATTGACACTGACGAGGCCAGAGCAAAAGCTCATTTAGACGCAAACATAGGCAAATTACACCCACTTGAGGGCATTTGGGAAACCGTAGATGGCAGCTACCGCGTAGCCCTCATGCGCGACCCTTTCCAAACCGACAAAATAGCAGCAGTAGTGTTAACCTCTCAAAACAAAAAATGGCAGGTAGGCATGGTCAAGTTTGAAGCATCTGCCAGCGGTGTAAGCCCCTACAAGGGTATTTATTGGGCGGGCGATTTATCATCCTCCGAACGAACATTTCCGTTGGAACAAAACCTAATGAATATTCCCAATTCGGGCTATTGGGTGCGGCAATACCCCCAAAAAGCAACCCCCGAAGAACTTGCCAAAGCCCAGCAAGGCGAGGAAGAGTTTCACGTCAAAGCCATTGATAACCAAACGTTTTACGTAAGAATACCCTCATTTGGTATTTCATTTGAGATGATGGACAGCGTTTTGAAAGCGCACGATGCCGTGATTCGTAACACCCCTCATTTGATTGTGGATATTCGGGACAATTCGGGTGGAATGAACGGCTCGTTTCCTGCCATTTTGAAATACCTTAATACCAACAACTTCCGAGACATTCACTCACATTTTAGAAGTACTCCCGACAACCTCGAAGCCGAAAAAGCAATGATTGACCGAGCATTGGCCCAAGGATGGATTTCGGCCAAAGAAGCCAAGCCTTGGCAAGAAGGACTGACCAAAAACCAAAAGAAAGTCGGGAAAATGGTGAAATACCCTGCCGAAAACATGAAATACAAAGAAATAACCCCCAACCCTCAAAAAGTGAGTGTTTTGATGAACGAGCAATGTTACAGCAGCGCCGAGTATTTTGTGTTTTATGCCAAACAAAGCAAAAAAGTAACGCTTTTTGGCAATCATACAGGAGGCGTGATGGACTACGGCAATGTACGCGAACACTCACTCGCCTGTTCTACTTTTGAGCTGCACCTACCCACCACCCGCACGGGCTGGGTGGACTACGCCCCTATTGACGACGTAGGGTTTCAGCCCGACGTAAAAATTCCAGAAACCGAGAAAGATTGGGTGCAGTTTGTGATCAACCACTGGAAAAACTCCAAAACTACATTGGTCGAGTAGTAGTTT
>JBDHXS010000144.1:0-11796 GCA_039810845.1 Runella sp.
ATAAAGAGATTGGTTCTATAGAAGTAGGAAAATTGGCGGACTTTGTCATTACCGAAGAAAATCCACTGGCTAATCTCAAAACTTTGTACGGCACTGGTGCGATTCGCCTCAATGATAAAAACGAAGTAGTGCGGGTAGGTGGTGTAAAATACACAGTGAAAGATGGAATTGTGTACGACGCCAAAAAGCTTTTAGCCGATGTTCGCAAAATTGTAGCAGATGCTAAAAAACAGGAAAATTTTGAAATCACCCAACCAGGAATTCCCCAAAAGACTGGAAAGGTATCGGGTAGTAATTAATTCTGCCAGTGAAAGGAGAGAAGTCTGGAGTTTAGGAAGAATTCTTAACTTTGTAGCCGAAAACGTTATCTGTTAGTGGATAACGGATATACAGAAAACGATTAACAGAAAACAATGCTAAGCGAACGCGTTAAGGAAATATATCAAGAGATTGAGCAGTTTGAAGTTGCCACCAAAGACCAATTAGAACAATACCGCCAGCGCTTTGTAGGGCGTAAAGGAGCGGTAGAGGCTCTTTTTGAAGGGCTGAAAGACATTGTCAAAGAAGAACGTCGTGTTATAGGACAAGAGCTAAATGCGCTTAAAAACTATGCTAATGACCGTTTTTTGACTATTCAGGCTGAATTTGAGGCAAATAATAGTGGTTCAAACGCGCCGTCCGTTGATTTAACATTACCAGTCATTCCCAATCAACGTGGCAGTATTCATGCGCTCACTTTGGCTCGTGCCAAAATCATCGAAATCTTTGAACGCATGGGCTTTAGCGTAGCAGATGGCCCTGAGATTGAATCTGATTGGTACAACTTTACGGCGCTTAATTTTCCTGAAAATCACCCTGCGCGTGAGATGCAGGATACGTTTTTTGTAGCCAAAAATACCGAAGACCCCACACAAGATATGCTCTTGCGGACACATACTTCCAACGTACAAATACGCATGATGGAACACCAAAAGCCACCAATTCGAGCAATAATGCCTGGGCGTGTGTATCGTAACGAAGCTATTTCAGCACGTGCACACTGCTTCTTTCACCAAGTGGAAGGTTTGTATATTGATAAAAACGTAAGTTTTAAAGATTTAAAAGATACGCTTTATCATTTCTCCAAAGAGATGTTTGATAAAGATGTAAAGATTCGTCTTCGCCCCTCTTTTTTTCCTTTTACAGAACCAAGCGCCGAGATTGATATTTGGCTGGGGACTGATACCGAAGAAACTTATCGTTTATCGAAAGGCACAGGTTGGGTAGAAATCGCTGGTAGCGGTATGGTGGATCCTAATGTGTTGATTAACTGCGGTATTGACCCAGAAGAATATACGGGCTTTGCCTTCGGAATGGGAATTGAGCGCATCGCTCAACTGCGTTATGGAGTTCGTGACCTACGTCTATATTCTGAAAACGATGTGCGTTTTTTACGACAATTTGAAGGAGTGTAAAAGATTGATAATTTCGGATTATTGAAAAGGGGGACAAAATTAATTTTTGTCCCCCTTTTATATTTAAAATCCTCCCCCAATCCATTGCTCATCATCAAAATCCCCTTCCAATTCGCCTGATTTGGAGACAAATAAAGGCCGAGTTTTAATGGGGCGTTCAGGCTTAACAGTCATAAAACTACGGTATTGCTCATCAGAAATTACTTCCAATGTGAGGGCGCGTTTGAGAATAACAGCAAAAGGCATCCGGAAAAAATCAGCAATATCCATTGCCAAAGAAGGCGAGATTTTGGTAATACCTCTGTGGAAAAAACTCTTCACTTCAGCTTCAGGCAAGAAAGCATCATTCACTAATTTTTCAGCCCGTTGACACAATGTCTCTGATTGTGAATAACCCATGTATAATCCTAATGATGCGATGAGTAAGCAAGTATAATAGTGACGGTCATATTCGGCTGCATGGGCATTAATAAACACCCAGCCTTTATCTTGATACAAAGCCGAAAATCCGACAAAGTCTGATGCTATGTTGTGCAATTGAGCTACCTTGACCGTTTCAGGGTATGCCAGCCTTCTCCCCAATTGCCGAATAATCTCTTGCCCCGACGACACGTCAGCAGCTTCGCCCGCTGGCTCAAGTAGCCATTCTCCCTCCAAAAGCCCTTGAAATAGACGCTCGCCTTCACGTTGAGCAGCAATTTGCCCCAAATGAAGTAGGGTACGATTTTGCAATTTAAAGTCAATTGCAAACTGATTAACAGGATGTTTTTTCTTGCCCATTATCCCTTAAAAGTCAAATCGCCGAAGTAGCTGAGTATTAGGCAAAAGTAAGAGATTTTCTAAGATGTTCAAACGTAAAAAAGAGCCTTTTTACAAATAACTTAATTTACAACTCACTCAATTTTCAAATTTTCAAATTAGAAAGGTAGCTTTGCATCCAAAATTCAACAAGCCAAAAGATGACTGACCAAATAAAAATAGTTCCACTCAATGATCTTCATGAAAAATTGGGGGCAAAAATGGTGCCATTCGCGGGTTTTATGATGCCCGTACGCTACTCTTCCGATCTTGAAGAACACCACTGCGTTCGTAATGGTGTAGGTGTATTTGATGTTTCGCACATGGGCGAGTTTATCGTCAAAGGTCCCAAAGCCCTTGATCTTATTCAACGCGTATCCGCCAATGACGCTTCGGTATTGTTTGATGGTAAAATCCAGTATAGTTACTTACCCAACGAGCAGGGAGGTGCAGTGGACGATTTGCTGGTGTATCGAATTGATGCCGAAGAATATTTTTTGGTAGTCAATGCCTCCAATATTGAAAAAGATTGGAATTGGGTTCAGAGTCATAATACCGAGGACGTTACAATGATTAACGTTTCGGATGATATTTGTCTTTTTGCTGTACAAGGTCCCAAAGCTGCCGAAGCATTACAAAAACTGACGGCAGTGGATTTATCTGCCATGGATTATTACACTTTCCAAAAAGCAACATTCGCAGGTTTGCCCGATATTATTATTTCAGCAACGGGCTATACGGGTGCAGGTGGTTTTGAATTATACATTCCTAAAGACCGAGCGCTTCATGCTTGGCATCATATTTTTGAAGCGGGAAAAGATTTCGGTATCAAGCCCATTGGGCTGGGTGCACGCGATACACTTCGCCTTGAAATGGGCTATTGTCTCTATGGCAACGATATTGACGACACCACCTCTCCACTCGAAGCAGGATTGGGTTGGGTTACGAAGTTTACCAAGCCATTCATTAATTCTGAAGCACTTCTCCAACAAAAACAAGCAGGAGTTTCACGCAAATTAGTAGGTTTTGAAATGATTGACCGGGGCATTCCACGCGGTCATTATGAACTTTGTGATGCTGAAGGGAATATAATTGGTCATGTTACTTCTGGAACTCAGTCTCCTACCCTTTCTAAAGGTATTGGACTTGGCTATGTACCTACAACTTATAGCAAACCAGGGAGCGAAATTTTCGTAAAAGTGCGTGAAAAATTATTGAAAGCCCAAGTTGTAAAATTACCATTTGTCAAACCTGGGGTTTAAATTCAAAATAGAGAAAGTTTTTATGAAATCAATTGATGTTTGCCTAACTCCTGAATTGCTTCATCTTCACAACATTGATAACACAATTGTCGTCGTAACGGATATTTTTCGGGCAACGTCATGTATGGTAACAGGCTTAGCGTATGGCGTAGGAAGTATTACCCCTGTAGCAACAGTAGAGGAGTGCTACGCATTTCAACAAAAAGGGTACATTGCTGCTGCTGAACGCAACGCTATGAAAGTCGAAGGGTTTGATTTAGACAACTCCCCCTTCAGCTATATGAATGAAGATTTGGTGGGAGCACATATAGCGATGACTACTACCAACGGCACGCTGTCAATCACCAAAGCCAAATCTGCAGCAGTAAAAGTATTGGTTGGAGCGTTTTTGAATTTAGGCGCACTTGTGAATCACCTCCAATCTCAATCCTACGATGTGTTGGTGTTGTGTGCAGGCTGGAAAGGGCGCGTCAATCTGGAAGACACTTTGTTTGCTGGAGCATTGGTAGATGCGCTGAAAGATGAATACATGATCGCCGAAGACAGCGCTCTGATGTCAATGCGAATGTATCAGCAAGCTCAAAACGATTTGTTAAGCTATGTTTCCAACTCTTCGCACGTACGGCGCCTGCAACGGCTTGGCATTCAAAAAGATATTTCTTATTGTCTTCAACGCGACTTATACGATGTAGTACCCGTATTACGCGGTAGCACGTTGGTAGGAATGTGAGAATTAGGAGCGAGGAATGGGGAGTCAAGAGTGAGTAAAACACTTTTCTCTTAGCTTCTCACTCCTGACCCCTGAAATTTTACATTCGTTCTGGCACTTCAATTCCCAACAGTCCCATTGCCTTTTGAATTCCATCGGCTACGGCCTGCGAGAGTAGCAGGCGGGCGTGTTGGGCTTCCGCATGGGACTCTTGAAGGATTGAAACTTCGGCGTAAAAAGTATTATATGCCTTAGCCAATTCGTACGCATATTGAGAAATCAACGCTGGCGAATAATTGCGGCTTGCGTCTGCAACACGCTCAGGGAATTGAGTTAGCGTAAATATTACCTCCCGTTCTGAATTTGCCAATGGAACCGCTACCGCGGGTTTTACCCACTCTACGCCCATTTGTACTGCCTTCCGCAATACGGAGCGCGTACGGGCATGAGTATATTGAATAAACGGCCCCGTATGTCCATGCAATTCAACCGATTCGGCTGGGTTGAACATCATTCGTTTTTGAGGGTCAACTTTCAATAAGTAATATTTCAACGCGCCTAAACCCAACATAGAAAAAAGTTTCTGTTTTTCAGCTTCGCTAAAGTCTTCTATTTTGCCTTTGGCATTGCCTTCTTCGGCGGCAGCGGCGGTTACTTCGGCTACCAGTTCATCAGCATCTACGACGGTTCCTTCGCGCGATTTCATTTTTCCCGAGGGTAAATCTACCATCCCATAACTTAAGTGGTAGCAACCAGCCGCGTAAGTGCGTCCGAGGCGTTTGAGAATGGCAAACAATACCTGAAAGTGATAATCCTGCTCGTTACCTACTACCCAAATGGATTTATCGCTGTGAAAATCGCTGAATTTAAGATCAGTAGTTCCCAAATCCTGCGTCATATACACCGATGTTCCATCGCCCCGCAGAACGAGTCAGCCTTTGAAACCTTCCGCCGTCAAATCAATCCAAACCGAATTATCAGGTTTTTTATAGAAAACACCTTTTGCCAAACCTTCCTCTACTGCGTCTTTGCCGAGAAGATACGTCTTTGATTCATAATAGGTTTTATCGAAATTGACACCAATTTTTTGATAAGTATCATTGAATCCAGCATATACCCATTCGTTCATTTGTTTCCATAAAGCAAGCGTTTCGGCATCGCCTTGCTCCCATTTCAGGAGCAGTTGCTGCGCTTCGAGCATCCATGGTGCTTTTTTCTCGGCGTCTTCCTTGCTCATTCCCTCTGCCACCAAGGTTTCTATTTGCCGTTTGTATTCTTTGTCAAACAAGACATAATATTTCCCAATCAAATGGTCGCCTTTGAGTCCAGACAATTCGGGGGTTTCGTCATTTCCGAGTTTGGCATAAGCCAGCATGGATTTACAAATATGAATACCTCGGTCGTTGACCAAACAGGTTTTGATAACGTTGTAACCATTTGCTTTTAAAATTCTCGAAACCGAATCGCCCAGAAAGTTATTACGCAAATGGCCTAAGTGTAAGGGTTTATTGGTATTGGGCGATGAAAATTCTACCATCACAGATTGGCCATTGGCAGGTGCGAACCCAAAATCAGGATTGAGAGCCAAGGTATTTAAGGCTTCAATCCACGCCGATTCGGCAATGCTGAGATTCAAGAAACCCTGAACTACATTGAATTTATTAACCACTCCCGAATGTTCCACAAGATACTGTCCAAGGGCATTGCCAATTTCAACGGGAGGTTTACGCAGACTTTTGGTATAAGGAAAAGTGACAAACGTATAAAAACCTTCAAAATCTTTTTTGGTAGGTTGAAGGGCAATAACTTGTTCTTCAACGTTATAAATCTCTCTTAATGCGCTTTGGAGAGAAGTCTTAATAAGCAATTCGATTTGCATGATACACGATTCGTTAATTTGCCAGTTGTTGAATTTGTTAATTATTATTCCCAATTTACGTTGGCAAAGACATTACAACTTCCAATAACGGCTCAAATGAGCCGCAAAAGTACGGCAATTTTGGCAAGCAAATTATTGTATTCATAAAAATTGGTTCTAATTTCGTACCTTTCTACCCATTAAGCTAAGCCATGAAATGAAACGCCTCCATTCTCTCATAGTATCACTGATAGGAATTTGGCTACCTCTCGTTGCTGTTGCCCAATTGGAGCAATCGTCGCGGTTAGAGTTTAAGGTAAGTCAAAGCATAGACGAATATTTCGATGTCACTCCTCTTGAAGATGATGGATTACTTGTTACACAACGCCAAGAAGAGCATTATGGGAATGAAAAGTGGTTTTTTTATCGATTTGACTCCGACCTCAAGCAGCGTTGGGTAACCGAATACAAATTAGCTTATGAACTACATCCCATCAAATCTTACTACAATAAGCATTTTCTCTTTTGGTTATTACAAGAAACTGACACAGACAAAGTAACTGTTTTGCGTCTGGATCTGCAAAATGGTGAAACTGAGACCTTCAAAGGAGATTTGCTTACACGGGCTGATATTGTCCATTTTAAAGTTCTTGGCAATGTGGCCTTTATTGGAGGCTACCACCACAGCCGCCCCGTGGTTATGGCTTTTTCTTTTTTTGACAAAAGCATTAAAGCTCTGCCTTATTTGTACACCAGCAATACCGAAATCAGTAACATTGAACTTGACGAACAACGAAATCAATTAAATGTGCTACTTTACACCATTAAACGAGGTGATTGCCAGTTTACGATTAAGACCTACTCTTACGAAGGTAAACTTATCAAAACAACCACATTACCTTTTGAAAATAATAATGGGTTGATAACAGGTAAAATTCTACCACTCGACGAGGCTTCTTCCCTCATTGTAGGCAATTATGCACAAGGGTGCACACAGTATTCACAAGGTTTGTATTTTTCCAGAATCAAGGATTCTGAACCTGAAAAACTACAATGGGTGGACTTTTCAAAACTTGAAAACTTTTTCAACTACCTGAAACCCAAACGCAAACAACGCGTAGTGGATAAGATTTCTAAACAAAAAGAAGAAGGGAAAGAGCCTAAATTCAGATATCGGTTATTGGTTCACGATGTCATCAAAAATAATGATGAATTTGTGTTAGTCGCAGAAGTTTATTATCCTGTTTATAAAAACGGGAGCGTCTATTATGGTGGTGCCTCTCGAAACAGTAACCGTGAATATGATGGTTTCCGCTATACCCACGCTATCGTGTGCGGTTTTGACAAAACAGGTACTTTGTTGTGGGACAATTGCTTTGCCCTCGACAATGTAGAAAGTATGGAGTTACTCCCAATGGTGCAGGTCACTCGACGTAATGAGTTATTGGTACTTGGCTATCCAAAAGATGGGAAAATACATACCGAGGTCATTGATCGAAATAAGGTAGTTCGTGAACGAGAAGCTTTTGATATCAAAACAGCAGACGAAAAAGACCGAATCGTTGATAATGAAAAGGGTATCTTAGCAGCTTGGTACGATCGTTATTTTGTGGCATACGGATACCAAAAAATCGGTAGTGAAAAGTGGGTAGGAGCACCAAGAGAAGTATTTTACATCAATAAACTCTCCTATGACCCCAACGCACCGCGTATAGAAGTGAAAGAAGAAGCTAAAAAAGGAAAAATATCGGGAAATTAAGCCGTTATTTTTTCATTAAATGCTTTAACAATTTGTGCAATTTCAGGCAATAAGTCGGGATTTTGTTCAATACCATTACCTACTACAATTACATCTGCTCCTGCATCAAGAGCAGCCTGCGCTTTCTCGACAGTATTAATGCCTCCGCCCACAATAATAGGTGTATCTACTGCCTTTCGTACGGCTGTAATCATTTCAGGCGAAACGGATTTCTGGGCACCACTACCTGCATCTAAATACATGATTTGCAACCCCAACAATTCTCCTGCCATGGCAGTGCAAGCTGCTACGCTGGGTTTGTCGTGAGGAATAGGAGTTGTATTACTAATGTAAGAAACTGTGGTAGCTCGCCCGCTCTCAACCAGCATATAGCCTGTTGGAAGAATTTCTAAATTGCTCTTTTTTAACAACGGAGCCGCAATCACGTGTTGCCCAATCAGAAGTTCGGGATTCCGTCCTGAAATGAGCGAAAGCAGCAAAATAGCATCGGCAGAAGGCTCAATGTGAAGGCTGTTTCCTGGAAAAAGGATAGCAGGAATATCGGTATGACGCCGAATTGCCGCAATAATTTCATCAGAAGCATAACGAGTAATAAGGCTCCCCCCTACAAAAAAGAAATCTACTCCATAGCGCATACTTTCGGCCAACATAAATGGAAACGAAGAAAGCTCCACCTTGTCTGGGTCGAGCAATACTGCAAATGCTTTTCGCCCATCTTGGAGGTTATGCCGAAGTTTCGTTCGTATTTCTGACTTCATTCGTGTTTTTCTGTGTGGCCAAATAATCCATTAATTTTTGTCGTGCTATACCCAATGCCCACGTTACTGCATAAGAAGTAACAGCTTTGGTCAACCATGAGGTCTCTTCTGCACGGCGTTCAATGATAATAGGCGTATGAGTATTGCTTGTAGTTTGGGTTTCAGGTTCTTCATCAGGCAAGAGCATATCAAGCAATAGATAAACTGCTGCAATCGTTCCTCCAATCACCAGTGCTTGTTTCCCAATACGTTCGGCATCTATTTTTAAATCACCCATTTTTTCTTCCAGTAGCCGCCGATACCCCTCTGACACTTCTTTTAGCACTGTTTTTCGACCATTAGTATCCCCAAAAGGCTCCTCAAAAGTCAGCATATTTTTCGGAATTGAAGCCATTTTTTTAAGTACCCTTTTATTGATTATTTATTATTCGTTTGAGTTTGTTGGGCAAAAACTACTCCAAAAGTCGTAAAAACCTGTTAGATGCCCAAAATTGAACCTAATTTTTAAAGAAATTGTAACGCAAGAACGTCTAAGCATGTACATTTGTACGCTAATATCAATAATAATTAAAAAATGCCACTCGACCAAGAATTTGACAAAGAAACAGCCGCTGGTGATGAAATGACCTTTATCGAGCACCTCGAAGAATTACGTTGGAACATCATTCGGGCTGTGGGTGCTATTTTAGTTTTCACCATTTTGGCTTTTATTTTTATTGAAGAAATTTATGATAAAATCATATTAGCCCCTTCTCGACCCGATTTCTGGACCTATCGGATGATGTGTAAAATTGCTGGCGTCACAGGGGCAGAAGGGCTTTGTATTGACAAATTGGATTTTGAATTACAAAGCCGCGAAATGGCTGGCCAATTTACGATGGCTATGCTCTCTTCGGTTATTATAGGGTTATTGTTTGCTTTCCCTTATGCTTTTTGGGAAATCTGGCGTTTTATCAAACCTGGATTAAAGCCTTCTGAGCGAAAAGTATCGCGGGGTGCAGTTTTTTATGTCACCTTTTTGTTTATGTCAGGCGTGTTGTTTGGATATTATATAGTTTCACCGTTGGCAATCAATTTTTTAGCTAACTTTCAGCTGGATCCTCGCATCAAAAATCAATTTGATATTACTTCTTATGTCGGCCTCATTTCGGTCTTAACTCTTGCCTGCGGTCTTACTTTTCAGTTGCCCGTAGTAGCATTTGTATTATCAAAGATTGGGTTTTTAAACCCTCGTTTTATGCGCGAATACCGCCGTCATGCCTTTGTAGTCATCTTGATTTTGGCAGCGGTTATTACTCCTTCTCCCGATGTATTGAGTCAGGTATTAGTAGCTTTGCCACTCACTCTATTGTATGAAGTAAGCATTTTAGTCTCAGCTTGGGTAGATCGTAATAAAAAAGAAGAGGCTGAATTGGAAGCCAAACAGGAGGAGAATGATGCCCTTAGCAATCCCTGGGAACCCGAGTCTGACATGTAATCAGCTATGATTCAATTCACTGAAATATCTAAGTCCTTCGATGGGCGTATGGTGCTTGAAGGTGTCTCTGGGACATTCAAGCCTGGCGATACCAGTTTGATTATTGGTGGTAGCGGTACAGGGAAAAGTGTTTTGTTAAAATGTCTTATTGGCCTTGTGAAGCCCGACCACGGAGAAGTCCTTTACAGCGGGCGCGACTTTTGGAATAGTGAAGAGGATGTACGCAAGCAGATTCGACGCGAAATGGGGGTATTGTTTCAAGGAGGTGCCTTATTTGACTCCAAAACTGTGGCCGAAAATGTTCGATTTCCATTAGAGATGCTTACCCAAATGAGCGAAAGCGAGAAAGACGAGCGTGTCATGTTTTGCTTGGCACGGGTAGGTCTCGAACAAGCTGCAAAGCGAATGCCTTCTGAAATCAGTGGTGGTATGAAAAAACGGGTAGGTATTGCCCGTGCCATTGTAATGAATCCCAAGTACTTGTTTTGTGATGAGCCAAATTCAGGCCTTGACCCGCTGACTTCTATCAAAATTGATGAACTTATTAAAGAAATCACCGATGAATATCACATTACAACTGTTGTGATTACACACGATATGAATTCTGTACTCGAAATCGGCGAAAAAGTGATGTTTCTTTATAAAGGTCACAAAATCTGGGAAGGCGACAACAATACCATTATTCAATCAGACATCACAGAACTTAATGAGTTTGTTTTCGCCAGTAAGCGTCTGCGCGAAATGAGACGTTGAGATTAGGTTTTGCGATTAAACACGCTCCGATAAATCGGTTTTCTATAAGCAAATTGTGCCCACAACAGCGGGTATAAAAGATAATCGGTTAGAATAGTCGGAGTACGAAATTCAATCTCATCGGCAATGATGGTGTTATCGTTACCCTTGATAATACGGTGGTAATGACGCCAAGAACTCAGGAAAAAAGGAAGTTTTATTCCTTCGTCCAAAAAGAAAATATCAACGTCGGTGGTCTGTTGATCAGTAATCAGGCTCTTCCAACTTTGTTTGAATACGAAAAAATTAAGTTCTAATTCTACTACATCCCCCTTCAGGCAACCATCAAACCGGATTACTTTAACGGGAGGAAACGGAGGGTTAAGTTTTGTAAATAAATCTTTGGTAAAACCAGCCCACACTTGCTGGTAGGACTGCTGAACGGATGTTTGAATAGTCAATTTCATATTTGATTAACTTCCTACCCTCAAAAAAGTTTTCTACTTTTGGGCTTTTTGAACAAGACCCCTATTATGCTTACTGTTTACGGAATCCCCAACTGCGACACCGTCAAAAAAACATTAAATTGGCTGAAAAACAACAAGATAGAGTATCAATTTCACGACTATAAGCATTTAGGCATTTCACGCGAAAAGCTTGAAAATTGGCTTACTCAAACGGATTGGACAATACTCCTCAACCGAGCTGGGACTCCTTTTAAAATCCTGCCAGATGAACAGGCCCAGTTCGTCGGCCAGATCGTAAAACTCTGGATTGCTGAAGTGGCAATGCAGCCGGATCATATTGATGTTCATCCCGCGCATCAGCTTCAGATCGCGCTCGTAGTCGCCGCGCCGCATCTCGGACAAAAACAGGTTGTAGTAGGAATTCGTCCCGCGAATGAACAGCCGTTTGCCGTTGAGATAAAACTTCCAATCCACGTGCTCGATCTCGCGGATGCCGACGGCGCTGGCGTATTGGTCGGACAG
>JBDHXS010000145.1:0-11727 GCA_039810845.1 Runella sp.
CAGGTTTTTTAAGAATTGTATTTGCGAGCGTTCTGATTTTGGGAGGCATAGTAGCCGAAAACAACAAGGTTTGACGTTGGGCGGGTAAATAGCTGATAATCTTAATGATGTCGTCATAAAAACCCATGTCCAGCATCCGATCGGCCTCGTCCAGAATGAGGTGCTGCAAGTTCTTGAAATTGATTTCGCCCATCTGCAACAGTGCAATGAGTCGCCCAGGAGTAGCAATAATGACGTTGCTCCCTTCTGCCAAAGCTTTTCGCTGTTGACTCCATGCGGCTCCGTCGCCACCGCCGTATATAGCAATAGAGCTTACTCCTGTAAAGTAACCTAGGCCTTCAATTTGCTGATCTATCTGAATGGCGAGTTCACGGGTGGGAGCTAATATAAGTGTATTGAGATGCCTGACATTATCGGGAGCATCAATAATTTTATTCAAAATAGGCAACAAATACGCTGCGGTTTTGCCTGTACCCGTTTGGGCGCAAGCAATGAGGTCTTTATTATTCAGAATAACGGGTATGGCCTGAACTTGGATAGGGGTGGGGTGGTCAAATCCCATGGCATGAAGGCCATCCAAAAGTTCATATTCAAAATCAAAATCGTCGAAAGTCAACGCAAGAGTAGTTAAGGTGAAAATACAAAAATAGGGTATTCTAATCGAAATAGTGCTTTTTTTGTAAAAAACGTCAGAACCAAAAATATCCTAATTCGTAATTCCTAGTTCCTACTATCTCCTCCAATTATCCAACACCACCGCCGCCGCAATCCCTACGTTCAATGACTCTGCGCCGCCAAAGCAGGGGATGGTGATTTTATGAGTAATATAGGTTTCCACGGCAGGGCCGATGCCGTTGGATTCGTTGCCCATCACTATGTAGCCAGTATCGGCAAATGAGGTTTCATGGATGTTTTTACCTTCCAAAAAGGTGCCGTAAATACGTGTTCCTTGGTCCGTACCCCTTACTTTTTTCAAATAGGTATCCAATTCCGTATAATACCCTCGCACTCGTGTGAAGGAGCCTTTGCTTGCCGCAATCACTTTGGGGTTGTACCAGTCGGTGGTGGTGAGGGAGCATATGATTTTGGTGATGCCGTACCAATCGGCAATACGGATGATGGTGCCGAGGTTTCCAGGATCGCGGATGTCGTCCAATACCAAGACGTATTCCTGTTTTTCGGCATACAAAAAATCGTTGGGTTTCGTTTTTACTACAGCCAAAGCCGCGTCGTTGGTTTGGAGCGTTCCTACGCGACTGAGTTCGTCGGGCGTAGCGATTTCGAGCCGAAAAGGTTGTTTATCCAACTTTTGGGTATTTTCTTTGTAAAATGCGTCAGTGGCCACGAGCATCTCTATCTGAAAATCGGAAGCCAGCAATTCCTCTATGCTTTTGGCTCCCTCGACCAAAAACGAACCATGTTCTTGGCGATATTTCTTGAGTTGCAGCGAGTTGAGGTATTTTACTACGTTTTTAGAAAGCATATTTTAATGATTGATACAGAGCGGATAATGCGTTTTTTTGAGCAAATGTTGAAAATGATGAGTAAACAAATTTATCCTTTATCGTTCATTTTTTTACATTTCATCTTGTTCTTTCTCAGTGCTTGCACTCCCAAAAGTACGCTCAAAAAAGACGAATATTTGCTGGGAAGCCAAAGTTTTCGGGGAAATAATGCCATAAAAACGGAAGAATTGGAGCCACTGTTGCCCCAACGCCCCAATAAACGTTTCTTTGGAATCCCTGGAGCTACGGTTGCCTTGTGGCTTTATCAGTATTGGGATAAAAGATACGATCGCGAACCTCAGCGAGTGAAGTTGGACTCGCTGAATCGCTATTACGAACAACAGTTTGAATTTTATGTCAACGATGCTCGAAAACTCTCCAAACTTCGCCGAAAGTACAATCGTGTTTCCAACAAATACCGTGTACGAGTGGAAGGGGGAAATTGGGGAATGCGGACGTTTGGCGAGCCACCTGTTTATTTTTCGGAAAAAGATGCGCGTAGTAATGTCTTGAAAATCAAAGGGTATTTGATTAATCAGGGCTATCGAGATGCATGGGTCAATTACAGCACCGATACGCTTTTAGGTCGAATTCGGACTACTTATATGCTTACTGAAGGACTACCGCACCGTTTGCGAGAAGTGGATATTTTTACCCACAAAGATGAAGAAATAGATAGTTTGCTAAAAAAAACACAAGCAGAGTCGTTTCTAAAAACAGGAAAAAACTACCGCAACAGCGATGTTATCAGTGAGAGCGTACGTATCGAGAAACTTATGCGCGAGAATGGTTATTTTGGCTTTGATCGCAACTACCTGCGGCCTGTTCAAAATGCCTTGGGAAGACGTAACGGCGGATTTTTAGTAGATACTACGGGACACAATCCTGCTACCGATTCCATTTTTCATATTGTGGATGTGAAGGGATTGCAGGTGAATTATCCCCGCAATCAAACTGCGCATACCCGTTATCGGTTTAGTACTGTGGGATTTAGGGTAGAATCGCTCCCCAACGAATCCCAAAACATCCAACGAGATACTACTTGGTACCGAGGTTTGACGTATTCTTTTACTCCTAAGCATTATTATTCTCCGAGGGTATTGGACAGTAAAATATTGATTCGCCCCAATAACATTTATCGCCAAACAGATTGGGATGAAACGTATCGTCAACTTAGTGTTTTAGACCAGTTTCAGTTTATTAATATCGAAACAGATACCACCGAAGGGCAAATCAAAACGATGGTGCGGGTGATTCCGCAAGACAAATACCAAGTGACAGGCGAAGGTGGGGTAAATGTGGTGCAAAACCTGCCAGGGCCATTTCTGAACGGTACGTTTCGGGTACGGAATATCTTTGGACGACTCGAAAATTTTGAAGTGTCGCTGCGTGGGGCGTTAGATGCCAACTTTGGCTTAAACAAAGCGAACTCGGACTTGGTGCGAACACTCGAAATGGGGATCAATACAGCCTTGATTTTTCCACGTATTTTGTTTCCGGGCAAAATTGCGGCTAACCTCAATCGAAAAACTCCTCGGAGTATCGTGAGTTTGGGCTATAATTACACCAACCGCGACTTTTTGGGGGCTGACCCTGATTTTGTTCGGAGTGGTTTTCAGGCGAGTTTACGCTACAATTGGAAAAAAAGTGATTTTGAATACTTTAGTTTTACGGCTTTGGACTTTAGTGTTTTGCAAAGCCAACAGAGTAAGGGGTTTTCATCGCTGTTGGATTCGCTCTATAATTACGGAGGTAATCCTCTCAAATTTAGCTTCCAATCGGCGGTGATTTCGAGTATTAGTTTTTCTTATGTTTTCAATAATAACCTTATTGGCCAGAACCGTCGGGCGCATTATTGGCGGTTGTTTGCAGAGTCGGGAGGGACGTCGCTTAATTTTCTTCGACAACAAAAATTGCCGTTGGGTCTAGATGGGTTTGAACTGTATAAATTCCTGAAAACCAATGCAGAGTATCGGGCTTATCGACCTCTTGGCCCTAAAAGCACATTGGTATATCGGGCCAATGCAGGCTTGATTTTCAACTACAACAATCGTCGCGTAGCCCCTTACGAAAAGTCGCTTACAGGGGGTGGAAGCAATAGCCTACGAGCGTGGCCACCACGACGTTTGGGTCTGGGTTCGGCGTATCCCAACGTGGATTTGCAAACGGGCAGTCCGATTTTTAGAAATGGAGAAACGACCACATTGCAGCCAGGCGCAACTCAATACAGCGGCTATGAGTATCGTTTTGAGCAATTGGGTGATATACTCATGGAAGCCAATTTAGAACTACGCGGGCATCTGTTTCGATTTGTGGGCGACATCAACTACGCTTTGTTTGTGGATGTGGGAAATGTGTGGCGGATGCGGTTGGACAAAGCAACGGCACCGAATAAAAATACTATGAATGGAGTGTTTGACTTTCGTCGTTTTTATAAAGAGTTTGCAGTGGGTACAGGGGCAGGCTTGCGCTATGATATGTCATATTTTATTTTCCGTCTGGACGTTGGTATCAAAGTCTATGACCCAAGCCGTAAATTTGATGTAATAGATGCTTTTGGAAAAACAACGACAATTGATGAACGATACCTATTGCCCCGTTTTTCGTTCCGCCGTTCGAGTCCTAATTACCCTGTTTTCAATATTGGGATTGGGTATCCTTTCTAAGATACTTAGAATTTGATACTTATGCTTTTGCCAGCATACACTCCTTGTGGTAATTCCACGACCAGTAAGGTATTATTTTGTTTGCTGTTGGGTATAGCCACAAAGCCTTCTCCCTTGGCATTATAAATACCCGATACTGTCAGTAAAACCTTACTTAATTTTCTTGAAGGATCAGCTACGGTCAATTCTTTTAACTTATCACCTTGCATTTTAATCATCGCCATACCTTGACTTTCCATGCTTATTTTTGAGCCTTTGGCTAATTCTACTTCTCCTGCTTTATAAAAAGCCAATTGGGCTATGTTTAATTTGCTGTGTTTTACTGCCTGTAAATCAGCAGTATTGGCAAGGATTTCAATGTGTCGATTGTTGGCACTGGTTTCTGATAATTGAGCCTCCGAAACTCCTGGCACTACAATATATTGGTAGGTAGGGGGAGCGTATTTTCGTTTGCCATGAATATCTGTTTCATTCAATTTGTCACCATGATTGAACCAAAGTTTGAAGACTTCTTCGCTGACCAGTTCTTTGCTGATATTTTTTTGGTCGGTAATATCAGACCAGCGACCTGTTTCGGTTTGGTTGGACAGGTTAATAGTGGTTGGTTCAGGAAAAATATAGCCTATTTTATCGTGATATACCCATTTTACATTTTCTGCGGTTCGATTGCCGTGCGAAACGTTCTTTTTCGCGCCGTCTTGCATCATGCTTACCTCGCTTCGCATTAATACCTGATTGATGGTGGTAACGATGGGTAAATTGCGCTTTGATTTGATACCTGTTCCCAAGCAAACATACTCTTCATCAAAAAAGAACCATGATTTTTTTGCTTCTGTGCCATCGTGGGGGCTTTTGAAATCAAAGGCAACAGCACCATAAAGCCCATCGGTAACAGCCCCAACAAACTCTGTCAATCCATCTTTCTGAATGTCTTGTGGACCAGGTAAGGCAGTTTTTTGCATGATGGTTGTTCCCGAAATTTTTTGCCAATCATACACCGCCCAGATGTTATGATACTCGTCGCCTTTGAGCATCAGGTAGTTGGTGCCATCGGCACGGTGGTGGGTTGTTTTGCCAGGGCCGTTGTAAGGTTCTTCCATGTTTCTGTTTCGGGTAGAAAACATCCGCACTGTGGTATAAAAATTAGGCCGTTGAAACACAAAATGCTCAGTTTGCCAAAAAAACTTGGCGAATGACAAAGAGGGCTTGGCTTCTCCTTTTCTCAATCGGATGATTTCTACTAATTCCTTTTTTCTGTAGTCAGTACTTATCAAAAGTCTTTCTATTTCAAGGGTGCTTTGCGGTTGAAACGAACTCACTTTCTGTGAGATACTGCGATTTTTAACACTGACATCGTTATAGATTCCATACACCTGTTGTTTATAAATACCATCTAAGTAGTAGTCCACTAACATATTGATTTTTTCTTTGGAGAAGGCATACTTCGTTCCCGCTACGTAATATGACCACTCACCGTAAGCATTGGCGTATTTGCCGTAGCCATAAGAATCGGTATTGTTGACGCGGTCGGGTCGGTGGTGAAAACTATAATCGTGCTGAATACCACGCTCGCCTGTCGAGAATTTTATTTCATCTTCAATTATTTTTATGATGTTGTCAAATTCTTTTTTATCGCCCACAAAGAGTAAGTTTTTAGCCAGAATCCCCGCTATCACAATTCTGTCGCCACTCGGGCGAGCTCCTGAGGCATTCATGTTGGCGCGTCCAATCATAGGTTGGGCTTTTTCGACTAAATCTTTGGGTAGGTCATCTCCTATGACCAGCATGAGATTGCCCAAATTGGTGGGCGTTGTAATCTGATTGTCATGCCAATTATCACCTACAAAATCGTTTTTGACCCAAAATTCCAACCCTTTTATGATTCGTCCTTTCAGCTTTTCGCTTTGGTAAAATGTAGATGTTTTGTTTTTGTAGGCTTTGGCCAAATACACCAAGTCGCGGGTATGGCCGCCGTGTGGAAAGCTGGCCGTTCGGCTCAAGTCTGTGTAGTTTATCCCTTGAAAGCTTCCATCTTCATTCATCTTCGCGATGATGGCTTCTACTTCACTATCAATGATTTTTGTGTTCATTAACTCGACTACAACTCGTTTTTTAATTACCTCTAAATCATTGGATTGGGCTTGGCAAAAAGTAGTAAACATGCTGATGATGAGCATCAGCAGCTGGGTGTGGAAGATTGATTTCATAAGGGTTTAGGATATATTATTTGGTGTTGTACCAAATAAAGATAAATAGAGGGGCGAATTACTTTACAAATCCTCACCACTCGCTCATTCCTGCAGCAAAAAGTAAGGTTGCTTTAGCTTTTTCATACTTAGATTTCATAGATTCAAGCTTGACTTTCAGTTCATTGAGCTTGGCCTCTCGGAGATTTACTTGAAAAAGTTGTGTTTCTCCAATGCTAAATCGCTGTTCGTCGGCACGGAGGACTTGGATTTGTCGTTCGATGGCGATTTGTTGGCTTTGGATTTGTTTTTCTAAGTTGGCTACGTCATTGTAGGCTGCCAGTACGTCATTGTTGATTTCACGACGGACTTGCTGGAGTTCTAAGTTATTCTGCAATTGTTTGATACGAACGGTTTCCAATTTACCTCGCTCTTTACGAAACCACAACGGCATCGAAAAGTCTAAGTTGAGTTTATAAAAAGCGGGAAATGGTCCTGTTTTCGGTATTTCTAAACCTGTGATGTATCGGTGGACATAATTCAAAGAAGACAACCCTAAATCTAGGCGTGGCTTGAGCATTTCTTTTCCCAGTCGCTCATCAACCCGCAACTGCTGGGCTTTGAAGTCGAGTTTTTGAATTTCGGGGTGATTTTGTTTTGCTAAATTCAACAACCGAGTGAGATCAGTTTGTCCAATTCGCTCGGACAAAACCACCTGCGGAATGGCATTTTCAGGAAGCTCTCTTGGGGTATTTTCATCCCAGAGGTAGTTAGAGAGGACTAAACGGGCATTTTGAAACTCCACGGTAGCTTGGTCAAGCATTACGCGACGATCGAGGAGTGTGACTTGGGCATCGGCAGTATCCACGGCTGGCAAGTCGCCTTGCGCCACTCGTTTAACAACTAACTGGTAACGCTGCTCCGCCAAATCATGAAATTCTTTGATAAGCAGATAGTTGCGATAAGAAAAATACCAATTCCAATATTCTTTGGCTGCTGAAAGTATCAGTTTGTTTACCATTTTGATACGTTCGGCTTCTGCGATGTTCTGAAAAGTACGTGCATTTTGGAGTGTGGCGCGGCGCTCATCAATCACAAATCGCTGTAAAATAGGGACATTGACCCCGACATAACTAAGCCCATCAAGGGGGGTACGTATATCTGTTCCGAGTACATCACCCACGTTGCGTTCAAAGCCAGCCTTAACATCCATTCCTCCCCAATAAACGGGTACTTTGAGTTGGTTGTCCCAGAAGTTAAAATAGGCTTTATTATCAAAGTATTTTCGGTCAAAACTCAGGTCTATCTTTGGGTCAAATCCGCCTTTGGCCATCAGTAATTCGGCTTTGGCTTGGTCAGAGAGGGTATTGGCTTGCCGTAAGATAGGATGGTTCTTGATGACTAAATCATGGAAATCGCGATAAGAAAATACTTTTGTAGTGTCGTTTTGAGCATATGTTTGTTTGGAAAATAGAATAAAAAGGGGAAATAGGTACGTAAAAATGAGTAGGTTGGACCGTAGGTCTGACCAAAAGCACAGCCCGCTATTGTGCAGTGCTGTGCGCCCTCTCAAGAGAAGATTTTTTCCTATAACATTCATTTATTTCTTGGCTTCTTTTGTGTCTTCATTTGGCAGTATATCTTCCAGATAATCAGGGGGAAATCCATTGAGCTGGCGCCAAATTTCCCACCAAATAGGAACATCTTTGAGCATCACAAAACCGTTTACTCCTGAGCCGATTCGTAATTGAGTGGGCCAAATTTCATTTTCATTGCCTTGTCGATCGGGTTTAATTAAGAGTCGATATTCGCCATTTTTGCTGTTTACGCGGTCAATGATTGCTACTTCACCTCCAAAAGTACCCACCGAAGTGCCAGGCCAGCCCGAAAACTGCAACGCAGGCCAACCGTCAAACTCCAATCGAACGTGACGCCCTGGGGTGATAAGTGATAAATCCATGGCTTTGACATACAGCTCCACCGCTAATTCTGGCTGATTGGGTTGGAGTGTTACGATAGATTCACCTTCTTTGATGGTTTCGCCAATACCCGCTTTGAGGGTTTTGACTACATAGCCATCCTGTGGAGCATGTATTATGTATTGGTCGCGGCGAATACGGATATTTTCGTATTTGTTTTGGAGTTTAGAAAGTTCAGATTCACCATCAGCCAAACTCGACAAAGCTGAACTACGGTCAGAAAAAGATTTGGCGATGTCTTTCTGATACTCAGCTTCGACCGAACTCAACTCAATGCGGGCATTGATGAGTTCATTGCGCGAAATACCCAATTTTTGATTTTGGGAAACTACCTTAGCTTGGTCTTCCTGAAACTTTAAGCGACGACTTTCTAAGTCCACAAGCGATATAGTACCATCTTTATACATGCTTTCGCCACGTTCGAGACGTTCTTTGGAGATTTCAAAGTTGCGAGTCACGGCGACCAAATCAGCACTGTCACTTTTGACTTTGAGTCGAGATTGGATAAGTTTGTTACGGGATTTTTCTAAACTTAATTGTAAACCTTGACGCAAAGCCACAATTTGGTTATCTGTAGCGGTGATTTTGGCTTGATAGGCATTGATAGCGTCTTTTTTGGCTTTGATTTGTTCTTGGGTACGTACCAACACCTGCGGGTCGAAATAATCGTCTTTGATTTCGGAAATAATCAAAAGAGTATCGCCTTTTTTGACAAAATCACCTTCGCGAACATTCCAATATTGAATCTGACCCGCTACGGCATTTTGCACATTTTGGGGGCGGTCTTGTGGGGTAAGTGCTGTCACGTAGCCTTTTCCGTTGATGTTTTGTTGCCAAGGAAGGAACATCACTAAAAATAGCACGATAACAATCCCTAAAATCCAACGATAGACGATTCGCGCTGTTTTGGGCGAATACAGCGTATGAAGTGAATTTACTTCTCGTTCGATGGCGGGTACATTGACCCGCTGTTTTGATAAATTGAGCATGGTCTTAGTTTTCGAGCATGGATACGTGTTTCAATACAGTTTTGTAGGGGCCTTCGGCAGTGATTTCGCCCTCCGCCATTACCACAACTCGGTCGCAGGCACCCATAAAGGCGGGGTCATTGGAGAGTACCACAAGTGTCCAATTGTGCGAAGGGTCGGTTAGTAAATCAATGATTCTCAGACGTTCTTTGCGTTCGATTTCGCGCAGTGCGTCAGTATAAAGCATTAGTTTAGGTTTGATGAGCAAACACCGAGCTAAGGCAATTTTTGTTATAAAACTCAGTGAAAACCGTCGCCCTCCCGAAATGATAGGTGTACTGAGTCCTTCGGGGAGCTTGGCAATTTCTTCACTCAAATTCATACGATCCATTACCGTTTGAACTTGATCGAGAGAGATCCCCGCTCGCCCCATGGTGAGATTTTCGAGGATAGAACCATCAAAAATCTCCTGATTCGGGAAATTCATGCTAATGTAGGTACGTAGCGAAGTCATGTCCAAATCACGCATCGAAATACCATTGTAAATGACGCTACCTTCATATCCTGACAGTACCCCCGAAAGTATTTTTAGCAATGTATGCTTTCCTGAACCATTCTGCCCCGTTACACAGATACGTTCTCCTGAACGAATATCTAAATTAAGACTTTTTACCGCCGCTTTGGTAGATTCGGGATAAGTGTATTTTAGGTTACGGGTTTTAAGTTCGATTCCTTTAGAAAATTTGGCTTCAGCAAACCGAAATCCACCTTCTTTTTCGAGTGGCAGATCTGAAACATAACCCAATTTATCTACTGCCGTGAGTAGGTCAAATACTACATCAATGCTTAAAAACAACTTCTCAACAGCTCCTGTTAGGAGTACAATCACGATTTCGGAAGCTACAAATTGTCCCAATGAAATTTGCCGATTGACAAGCAAGTAGGTTCCCAGTACTAATAAACCTCCAATGACTACTACCTTGAAAATCAGGGCATAATAATAAAATCCTTCCAAGATTCGGAAGTGTTTGGTACGGTAAGTAAGATAATTGGAAACAAGCCCATCCATACGTTGAATAGGCAAATTGGTAGTTCCTGCGGTTTTGAATGAAAATAAGGTACTTGCCATTCCTTCCAACCATGCCACAACGCGGTATTTGTATTTAGACTCTTTGATACTGGTCTCCAAACCTTTACGGCCACTGAGACGAACGATAACCAAGAAAATAAGAATGACAAAAAAGCTAAATGCAATGAAAAAAGGGTGATAGAACGACAGTAATAACAATCCAAAAATGATTTGCAATAAGGCCGAGGAGAGGTCAATTAGAAACTTAGGGAGCGATTTTTGAACCGTTAGTACATCAAAAAAACGATTCATTAACTCCGTAGGATTGTCTTGATTGAGACCTTCATATTTCAACCTCGGTACTCGGTAAGTAAACTCAAAGGCTGCCTTGGCAAAAATGCGCATTTGGAGAGTTTCGACCAATGAAATTTGAATAATCTGCATAATACCGCTTCCTATCAAACCCAACACGACTAAACCCATAAGTACATACACAGAACTGAATACCGAGCCACTTGATACTAAACTAAATATGGCCTGCACGCCTAAAGGGAGAATGAGGCTGATTAATCCTACGACGACGGCATAGAAATAAATATAGCCAATATCTTTGCGTTCATTTCGGAGGAGCCGTATAAGCCGTTGTACAGGAGTCAGTATCTCATTTTCTGTTTGACGAAGCGTGCTATCATCACTTACCAAAGGTTGCATCGGAAAAGCTGTGAGGTACAAAACTTGCCCGTTTCTAGTCAAATCGGCTTGGTTTTCAAATAACAATGGTGATTTTACTTCGCTGGTAGCAAGGTGTGGACGATTTTCGATAATGGGACTCCATTGTATTTTTTTTCCTTGAAAATCTTGTCCAACAATGACTGGGGTAAGCCCTAAGTTATGCCTTTCAAAGTACAAAACAGGATGGGGAGCAGTCGCTATAAAGTCTATAAATTCTTGTAGTGGTAGCTGATTAACCACCAATGTGAGATTGTTAAGGCGAGTACTACGGCCCAAATCTTCAATAAATCGGTGAATATCTTCTACCGAATAAGTACTGGTCTGTTCAATCTGGTCGTAGTTATTTCTGGTAATTACGATTGGTTGTCCAGTAGCCAGAGCAAGTTGTTCGACAATCTGTCGTATATATTGAGAATTCATAGTGTTTCTTGGCGGGTTGATAGTTGAAAAAGTATTTGACCATTATATTTGTTCCAGTTTTATTGAATTCTAACGCAATTCTAATGTCTATTTTTTCAACTCAAAAGCTATCAGTAGTAAACGTTATTAGGGCAGTATTGTTTTTTGGATGTCTATTTAGTGCTTGTACTCCTAACTGCAAAGATTGCCAAAATCAACTGAA
>JBDHXS010000146.1:0-11710 GCA_039810845.1 Runella sp.
ACATTTTGGTTTATGACCGAGAAGGGAAACCTTTTTTGTTGGTAGAGTGCAAAGCCTCGCATATTCAATTAACCGAAGCTGTACTTGAGCAAGCGATTCGTTATAATGCTGTATTGCAAGCACCTTATTTGCTTATTAGCAATGGATTGGAGCATTTTTTGTTTGAAATAAAACAAGGGCAGGCATTACCTTTGGAAGGAATCCCTGCGTACCCATAAAAAGGAGAATTATTGCTTCAGCATTTTCTTCCGAATTACTTCCGTAGGCGTGTGGACTCGTAAAATATAAGAACCCGAAGCACCTTCAACAGGTAATGCAATCTTGTTGTTATGAGTATCTACCCATTGCAATTTAGTGGTTATCAATTTCCCACTCATATCAAATACTTCCAAAAACACCTCCATCGGTTTAGGTACTTTTACCAGTATGTGTGTCTGATCTGTAAAAGGATTAGGCAAAACTTCAACTTGTGTTTCCGTCACTTGGTTTTGTAGGGGTTCTATGGCCGTAATCGCTCCAGGAATATTAGCATCCATCCATTGTAAACGAGATTCAAGCCAACGCTTCAACTCATCTACTTCCCCTCTCCAAGAAATAGGTACAGGTTTGGGATTGGGCCAAACATATTGCCCTAGTATTGGCCAACGCTGAAAATTCCGCTGTTGCGGCTCTTGTAGCAGTGTGGTTAATGAATCTATATGAGCAAAAAGGTTTTCTGTTTTCCAAGGACCTTTGCGCATTCGAGTATATTCATCATAAACTTCGGAGACAAAAGCAGGATCTTCAAGCATTCGTTTCCAATGAAAAGGCACTTGCCAACTATCTCCTGCACATACATTTCCAAACAAATAAGACCAGCCATCATAACGAAAACCATCACAATAATCAGCGTTGGCAAAAGCTAAATCATAATCCCAAGCTGGACCAGCTTTAATCTTTCCTCCTTTGCTATCACGGTCTTTATGAAAAAAAGTACTGATTCGATAACCATCTACATTTCGGGAAACTTCATTCATCAAAAAAATACGAGCAAACGACAAGCCGTCATAATAGCGACGATAGCCCGTTTGTGTATCTCTGAAATTAGTACTATTGAGTGCTGCTTCGGCACTATCTACTTTTGCGATAAGGTATGCCTTTTGTTGAGGCGTAATCTCGTCAAAATCAGGATATTCGTATAAATATTGCACACGAGCATTTCGAGTGGGAGAAGGAACTTTGGAAGCCCATCCTGCACTGCCTCCCGTAGTCTTATCAATTTTGAAGATATATCCGCCTGTCAAGGCATCACCACTGTTATCTTTATCCGACATTTTGGTAATATTGAGCCTTCCAGCTACTCGTTTTATTTTTTCCATCAGCAAATAAACACCGTCATAGCGACCGTTTACCACGACTTCTACATACTGGGTACGACTGGCATACATACCAAGATCACGAGCCATTTTCATCGCTAACCCATTGTGCATCAAACTTTTTTCATTGTATGAAGCAAATAGAATCCAATCTTCTTCTTTGGGCATCCCCAGTAATGCCACTTCTCGCCCTTCGCCTTTATCATCTCTCAGCTCAAATCCATAAGGTTTTTTAGGAAACATTTGAGAAGAGGAACCTCGAAACTCAATTCCTGCCAGCCCATCATAGACATTGGGAGCATCGGTCACATTAGTACGTTTATCTGCTCCATTGTAGATGATTTTCATCTGAACAGTCGTTTTAGGCGAATCTACAATAGGACTACCTTCTGTATTTATGACAATAATGGGTAAATTAGAAGAAACCAGTGTTTGCGAATATGAAACCACCTGACACAACAAACCTAATCCAACTCCAATCAATCTTTTCATTTTTACAATCTTTTTGAGGTCATTACGTTTCATAAAGCAATTAATGGCCAATTTCTAAGCAAGAACTCAGCAGAACTAAAAATCTTATTGAAACATGAAAACGCAGGAAGCTATAACAACCATAGACCGTCAGGAATTTTTCCGATTGGTTGGTATAAGTATAGGAGCCATTGTACTCCAGCAATGTTTGTCAGGCTGTAACACAGGTGGAAACGACCCACAACCAATTGAAACGCCATCTGATTTTTCAATTAATATCAATAACGCCAATTTTGCAGCGCTGCGCAATGCTGGAGGTTTTGTCCGTTCAAACGGACTCATCATTGCACGTACTAATCAGGGAGGATTTATAGCTGTATCTCAAGCTTGTACGCATGAGGGAACACTTGTCAATTTTGTAAGTTCAAACAACACCTTTCTATGTCCTAATCATGGGTCAGTCTTTTCCAGTGTAGGTGAGGTACAAAATGGCCCTGCTACCAAGCCACTTACAGTATATAAAACAACATTCGACGCCTCAACAGGCGACGTACGCGTATTTAGTTAGTGAATGTACTACGAAATAATTCCCAATAAAATTCTACAAACTCCTGCTCCTTCTGACCCATATTTTCGGCAGGCGTGGGAGTTTTGCTGGTCTTATGCTATGGGAAAAGAGGAGTTTCTTCTACATACTTCTGGTTCAACAGGCAATCCTAAGCCTATCCTTCTCACGCGAGCACAGATGCAGGCAAGCGCATGGATAACCCAAAAAGCACTTCATTTACAAAGTGGTCAACGAGCGCTTATTTGCTTAAACGTAGCCTACATTGCTGGTACGATGATGCTGGTACGTGGCATGGAACTCGGCCTTACTATGTACTTGGTGGCTCCTTCTTCTCAGCCTTTTGGGGAAATTCCCGAGGGCTTACCCATTGATTTTATGGCAGTTGTCCCACTCCAGTTACAAACAATGTTGGAGACAAAACAACACAGTCGTCTAAATACATTAGAAGTGATTATAGTAGGAGGTGCTCCTGTGAATAGTACGTTGTTGACTCAAATTCAACAACTTAGCATCCCTATTTTCAGTACTTATGGGATGACAGAGACAGTATCACACATTGCTTTACGAAAACTTAACGGCACAGAAGCTTCAGAATCTTATACTTTATTAGATAGCATAGAAGCGGACACCGACGACCGCAACTGCTTGCGTCTGCGCGGAGCAGTGACAAACCATAAATGGATTCAGACCAACGACGTTGTTGTTTTTACTGATACTACCCATTTTCAAATCATAGGCCGAGCTGATAATATCATCAATAGCGGTGGTATAAAAATTCAGTTAGAAAAAGTAGAACGAGCGATAGAACAAATTTGGAATCGTTCAGAACGGTTTTTTGTTTGGTGGAAATGGGATGAGCGACTAGGTCAAAAGCTGATTTTAGTAGCGGAAAATGCACAAATAGCTGATAAGGAAAGCTTTAATAAAGAATTACAAACAAGACTGAACCCATACGAAATACCGAAAGAAATACATTCCGTTAAAAAATTTGTGGAAACTGCAACGGGCAAAGTGGATAAGCGACGTACCTTTGAGGAAAATAGCTAACGAATGTCTACATTTCATAAACTTACAATTCATTTTGAAACTTCGGCGCAGTTGCCGCCCCCTTATTCTTATCAGTATGTACTGACGCTCACTCCTTCGGCTCAGTTTCTTGTAGTTAATTTGGATCTTACTTATACGCATCGTGACGAATTGGATTCGGACGAAATCGAAGCGGAAGGGTTTTCAGAAAATGATGATTACAAATGGAAGGGCCGTTTGGAGAAAGTTTGGCGCGACGAATTGGAGAAACTATTCGATAAAACCAAATTAGTCGAAAATGCGATTCAAGATGAGGAAAAAGATGTATTGCTTCTAAGTATTGAAAGCCATTCTGGGGAAGGAGTAAAAATGGCCAGCACTGAAAAGCAACAACCTAAAAATTTAGCAGATTGGTATTATCTTGCTCAAGAACTTTTGCAGGCAATTTTTGAAACCTCAGAGAAAGAGCGTCCTTTTGAACTTCACATTTTAGATACCACTTCACAAGGCTCGCGTGAGGCGGTATTAACAGCCTCTTTTCGCTCTCGCAATGCGCAGGTAAAACGCGTAGTGGATGGAAAATCATCGTTGCGATTTTACCCTTGGCAAGATTTGCCTTCTTTGATGGAGATTTTATATGCTGCCGATTGGCTCACCGACATTGCTGCGACTCAAAAACCAAAACGAAATGGTCTGTATGTGAATCCAGGAGATGGACTGTGGTATGAATGGGGCAAGCAGATTATAGAGCCAGGAAAAGGTGGAAAAAGTTTGACTAAAATCAAGGAGTTGATTGGTGGTTTATTTAGTTAAAAGGTACACAAAATGAAAATACGTACCAAAATTGCGCTTCAGTTTACGTTGATTATCGCGTTGATTTTGGCGACATTTTCGGCTTCTTTTTATTATATCGCTGAGCAAAACCGCAAAGACGAATTCTACCAAAATATGCGCGATCGCGCCATCACAAGAGCCGATTTGTTAATTAAAAATGAAGAAATCAATAAGAAACTTCTAAAAGTTATTGACAATGAGACGCTGTCGAGGTTATATGCTGATAGTGTGCTAATGTTTAATGACAAAGACCAAGTTGTATATGCAAGCTATGAAGCTGATACAGTCTATTACAGTGGAGATTTATTAAAATCAGTTCGGCAAAAAAAATATGTCGAAACTACTAATCGCAACTTACTCGTGATGGGCGTGATGTACACCCATCAAATAAAAGGAGAATTTGTATTGATGGCCTCAGCCGAAGATGTACTGGGAAACAGCCAACTTCAAAAACTACGCGAATCTCTCTCTTACAGTTTTCTTTTTGGCGTACTCATCACAATTGTACTGGGATTTATTTTTGCTGGACAGTCGCTCAAACCCATTTCGGCGATGAATAAGGAGATTAGTACCATCACGGCATATAATCTCCGAAAACCGCTCAACGAAGGTAATCGTCAGGATGAAATAGCGCAGTTGGCTATCAATTTCAACCAAATGCTGCACCGATTGGAACAGTCTTTTGACTTACAACGAAGTTTTGTTTCCAATGCTTCGCATGAGTTACGTACGCCATTGGCTGGTTTGAAGTCCGAGCTTCAAGTGGCTTTAGAGGAAGAACGAACGCCCGATGAGTACCGTAAGGTGTTACATTCTCTCCTTAATGACACCCAACGACTTATTCAATTGACCAACAGCCTGTTGCAACTAGCTCAGTCTGAAAAAAAAGAAGAAAGAACAATCAATTTTCAGCCTCTACGCCTCGACGAACTGATTTTTCAAACGCAGGAAGAATTACAAGATTTGCACAACGACTATCAAATCTATATTGATTTTGAGGATATCCCTGAGAATGAACAAGATATAACCTTGTTGGGAAACGCTCCTTTGCTCAAAACAGTGTTTAGTAATCTGATGGACAATGCCTGTAAATACTCACCCAACAAACGTGCCGAAGTGCGTATAGGTTTTGATGAGAAAAACTGCTCTATTCGGGTCATTGACAAAGGAATAGGAATTCCTGAAAATGAAACTAAACGTATCTTTGAGCCCCTTTATCGAGCCAAAAATGCTACTACTTTTCGCGGCTATGGAATTGGCTTGTCGGTTTGTCGTCGTATTGTAGATATGCACCGCGGCACAATTCAAGTAAAGAGTCAATTAGGTCAAGGTAGTACGTTTGAAGTGGTATTACCGCATATTTGATAAAACTGTCACAAAATCAACCTTCCAACATGGAAACTTCAAATCCCGTTCTTTTCAAGGCAGAGTTTAATAAATTGGTAAAGCCTTACATGATGCTTTATGTAGCCTCTATTATGTTGGCTACTGTTGTTGGGATTATATTGTTGCCATTTTGGTTTTTGGGGATAGGCCAATGGTGGGCACAGCACTATTACGACAAATTGGAATGTGAGCTTACTGAAAAATCCATCCGCTTCAAAAAAGGTATTTTGGTACAAGTGGAAAAGACCATTCCGCTGGAAAATATCCAAGATGTAACTTTTGTGGAAGGGCCTCTTTTGAAATATTTTCATTTGTGTATTCTCAAGTTTGAAACTGCCGGCCAAAGTGCAGGTCAAGCCCATGACATGCAACTTATCGGGATTGTGAATGCACATGAATTGCGGAATTTGATTTTGAGCCAGCGAGAAAAAAGGAGTTTGGCCAAAAATACCCCAACGACTTCGTCAACAAACGAAAACGCTGACGTATTGAAAGAAATCAAAGATTTATTGGCAGATATTAAAACGATTCTTCAAAGCCAAAAATCGGTTTGACCTCTACACTTTATTTTGACCTCTACACTTTATTAGGTTAGAAACTCATGCCTTTCCACTTTTGACATTACACCTTTAACTTAAAAAAATATGTTTCGTCGAGATTTTGTAAAATCTGCCCTTACGGTTTCTGCAGCCACTTTGGTAGGGAGTGCAGCTGCTGCCAATACATCCATTCCCAAAGGGAAAAACAACTTTAAATTAGCTTACGCCCCTCACTTTGGCATGTTTCAAAACAGCGCAGGCAAAGATCCTATTGACCAACTTAAGTTTATGGCTGATATGGGTTTTACGGCTTTGGAAGATAACGGTATGATGGGAAAGCCCGTGGAATTACAAACTAAAATCGGTGAAACTTTGGCTAAGTTGGGAATGGCAATGGGCGTATTTGTGGTAGATAAAGGCGGAAACTCACAAAATACACTGGCCGCTGGTAAACAGGCCCACGTAGATATTTTCTTAGATGGTTGCAAACGTGCCGTAGAAGTAGCCAAACGCTGTAATGCCAAGTGGATGACAGTAGTACCAGGTGATTTTGAGCGCAATTTACCCATTGGTATTCAGACAGGACACGTCATTGACGCACTGCGCCGTGGGGCTGATATTTTGGCCCCACATGGCTTAACAATGGTTTTG
This sequence comes from Runella sp., assembly GCA_039810845.1. GTDB lineage: Bacteria > Bacteroidota > Bacteroidia > Cytophagales > Spirosomataceae > Runella. Next base: position 6,831 of record JBDHXS010000146.1, read on the forward strand.
GAACCACTCAGTGATAGCCCCAACTTGTTTTTGCAAACCTCTGACCAGACCTATGAAATCTGTCGAGCTGTCAATAGCCCCGCTTGTAAGATTTTGTTTGATATTTATCACATGCAAAAAACCGAAGGGCACATTATTCCGCATATTGACTGGTGTTGGAGCGAAATCGGGTATTTTCAAATTGGCGATAACCCAGGCCGCAAAGAGCCTACTACTGGCGAAATCAACTACAAAAACGTGTTCAAACACATCTATACTAAAATGAAAGCCAACAACCAAAATTTCATTTTTGGCATGGAACACGGAAACTCCAAACCAGGTAAAGAAGGCGAAGAAGCACTGATTAAAGCCTATGTAGAGAGTGACAGTTTTACAATATAAACAATGGGTTGAAAATAGTACACGTTGGATATTAGACAACAGACAAGTAGCTTTGCATATTGGTCTATCATCTCATATCCAACGTCTTTTTATTGAAATCTCTCCTCAAAAATATCGTTGGCCCAGCAGGGCGTAAAAAACTTCGGGCTGTTCAGGCATCTGCCCGAGCCGTTGTCTATGGTTTGGGTAGCGAGGTCGAATGCCCGATTTGTGGCAGCACATACAGTCAATTTTTACCCTTCAATCGCCCCAATGCGCTTTGTCACAAATGTAAATCGCTCGAAAGGCATCGGTTGGTTTATTTGTACTTGAAAAACAAAGCCGATTTTTTTGAAGGAGAAAAGCGAATCTTGCATTTTGCTCCCGAAAAATGCCTACATGATGTGATTCGACAACATCCGAATTTACGCTACGAAACCGCCGATTTGATGACGACTTATATTGACGCCATCGGTGTTATGCCCGACCATGTGATGTCGGTGACAGACATTCAATTTCCAGAAAATACCTTCGATGTTGTGCTTTGTAACCATGTGTTTGAACTCGTCCCTGACGATGCAAAAGGGATGCGTGAGATTTATCGTGTACTCAAGCCCAACGGCTATGCCATCATTCAAGGAGCGGTCAATAACTACCTTCCTAAAACCATTGAAACCAAAGACCTTAGTCCCGACGAGCGCAAACGTATTGCAGGTGCACATCAACACGTCCGTCGCTACGGTCTTGATTATCGTCACCGCCTCGCCGCCGCAGGCTTCCGTGTAGAAGTAAGTCAGTACGTGAAAGAATTAGACTGGAAACGCTACGGGCTAATGGCTGATGAGGATGTATATGTTTGTTGGAAATAGAGCCTTTATTTTTCCAACCTATAAAGAGATTGGCGCTGTTTTTGGGCTTATTTGAACCCAAACAAAAATGGAAAAACAAAAGTGACGATGATAGTCCAAACCACATAGATAGGTAGGTAAGAGGCCATAATCTTACCCACTCCATTGGTGTCGGCTTTCTTGGAAACTATCTTAGAGAGTTGCGCAGTTACCAACAAAAGATTGATAAGAATCAGTACATTGCCTCCCAAAACAGCCGCTCGGTTAGGTGTAATTCCCCATTCTGAAATTCGAAATAAGATAGCCGACATAGCAATACCATTCACAATCACGGTGATAATGGAAAGCAGCAAAAGCACCCAGACCTCCGCCTGACTTTTCGTTACCTTGGCGGTTTCCGTTTCAGCCACAGAAAAGAAGATAATAGCCATTACACCGACCAATAAAGCATTGAAAATCAATAGAAAATCACGGTCGTTGTACGGGTCTTTTCCTGAATAAACGATAGCCCCAAGATAAATGACCAGCATTACTAATACCAGAGGGCTGAAAATTTTGGCAATAACTGGGGAGACTTTCCCGACTAATTGCGGATTGGTCTGGGTGAGGTAGGTAGCTACAATAGGCGCTGCCGAAAGCCCGAAAATACCGACGTACTTAAAATACAGTTCTTCGATTTTGAAACCAATCAACCCAAAAAGACCGATGGTAATAGCTGTCATGAGGGCACCAGCTATCAAAATGAGCGTGGTCATTACAATCAGGTCTCCGTTGTACTTTAAATAAATCAGTCGTTTTTCTGCGTTCTTGTTTACTTCTCCCACAAAGGTAAAGCCTAATATGGCCCATAGAAATAATACCATGTGAATACACGATAACACTAAAGTATCGCTTTGTTTGGCATCAGGCAAGAGATTGATAAATAGCAAACCAATTAACATTGGAACCACGACCCAAATGATTTTGTCTAGAGTTAATTGGTTCTTCCGAATAAAATACAATGATAGCATCGGAAAAACGATAAATCCGATATTGCGAGGATAGAAAAACTCTTCGTTGATATTAAAAATGTGCGGCAGTTTGGCAATAAAACCTGCTAAGAGTGAAGCAAGGATTAGAAAAATCAGATCTTTCTTTGAACCCCAATTAATCTCCTCCGTCTCGTAGCTTAACCGCTCATTCCAGAAATCAGCAAGGGTGTTACCTTTAAGTTCCGGATACAAGGTACTGAATGCTCGTTTAAACGGCCCTTTGTTTGTCCGGTACAGTTTTTCGAGTTGGCTAGGCTCGTTCAGATGAGCCAATATTTCGTTTTTCATTTGTTTGTGCTTTTAAAACTTTTGGCTAAGTCATTAATTTTGAATCATTAAGATCTGCTAATCCCACAAAGTGCTATCTAATCCTAAAACAATTCCCAGCCACAGCCCAATGATGAATACAAGAATACTGACAATGATAGCCACTACCTTGTTTATCCCGAAACGTTGGTGAAAATGAAGAAGAAAGTAATTGCATAATCCTCCCATAGTCCCCGCAAAAGAAACCATCAGAAGCGGACGAACTCTCCAATACTCGCCCCATTCTGGGTTAGGATTGTTAACTCCGAAGACAAAAAGAGAGATTAGTGCTAAACCAATCCCAGCACCTACTGCCATTCTTGTAAATAATGAACCTGGGTGGATGGGCTGAGTTGTTAAATTGCTGTTCTGTGTCATGGGCATTTCGTTTTTTAGGAGTTTCTTTAGAATTGCTAAAATACAAAGCGTATTTTGATAAAATTCAAAAGTACTTTGTTTTGCAAAGTAAGCACCTTATCAATGTATTTTCCAAGACAACCGCAAAGTTTTTTTTAGATTCCTATAAATCATCCAATAAGGTGGTTCTACATAGCGAGAATTTCAGGATTCTGCTGCTACTGCTGATTGGATATGTCATACCCTCCGATTATTTTTTCGATATATACTTGGCGTTTGCCCCGTCAATTTCTTAAACATTCTGGAGAAATACGCTAAACTTTCAAAGCCCGTTTCGGCAGCAATTTCATTAAAGGTCAAATCTGAAGTAATCATCAGGAATTGAGCACGTTCGATACGTTTGAGTTGAATGTACGTTAGTGGTCGTTCACCTGTGTTTTCTTTAAAAATTCTGGAAAAATAATCAGGGTTTTGGTGAGCTCTTTCGGCCAGTTTTTCTACCGTTAGGTTGGCTTGTAGATGGGTTTGGATATAACGAATAGATTCTGATACTTTGAAAGGGATAGCCCCAGCAGGCTCTATTTGAAAATGGCTCGTATTCAGAAAGCGAGCTACTAATTGTAGAATAATTCCTTGAGTTTCGACGTAAGCCGACAGAGACAAATGATTATTAAGTTCTTGAAATCCCTGTATTATAGGCCGTTTTTCATACTCTTCGGGGTTTTCGGATTTGAGCAAACCGCGTTCGGGATTTAATTCGAGCAGACGGTCAAAATGAGTAAAATCAGAAGGAACAGCAGCTACTTTCATTATTTTTCGATTTGCAATGAATAAAGAAGCTTCGTCCGAAGAATCTTCCAAAATATGGAGATAATACTGGGTCAAATTCTCTGGGCATAAGTAACTACAGGTGGTAAAACTGGGAATGAGGTACAAATAGCCGCTTTCGAGAGCAAAAGATTGCATTGTGTTATAGAGAGTTCCACACCCTTCTCCAATCAGATATAAGCGGTAAAAAGGGCTGATAATATGCTTATAGTTCCAGCTTTTGTTCAATTGAACATAATCTACATTGAGCAACAAAAAAGTAGATTTAAAGGCAAATTTGTTCATAAATACCGAATAATGTTTTTAACCACAAAATTCACTAAGAATATCACAATCAACACAAAGGATTGATTTTTAACTATTTTTCTTAATGCCCTTTGCGTCTTCTTTGGGTTCTTTGTGTTTAAACCTAAACAGATTGAAAATTAATACAAAAAGTCGGATTTATACAAACCTTTGTCTTGTTTGTATAATTCAAATAAATAATTATACTTTAATTTTGTAGTTTTAACTCTCTTTTCCATGCCTCGATTTTATTTGCTGCTTATTGGATTAGTGTGTTTGGTAATGACAGGGTGCTCGCCCGAACTTCCCGACGACGTGGCGGTAGCGTACAAAACATTACCCGACGAACTGGATTATAACCTGCACGTGAAGCCTATTTTGGCCGATAAGTGCTTTGCCTGCCATGGCCCCGACAAAGCCAAACAAAAGGCAGGATTGCGCCTTGACATTGCCGATTTTGCTTTTGCCAATCTTCCCGAAAACCCCAGCAAAGTAGCCATTGACCCAGGTGATTTGAAAGATAGCGAGGTATTTCATCGTATTTTGTCTGCCGACCCTGACTATGTAATGCCCACGCCCGATTCGCATTTGCAACTCACCGCGCAAGAAAAGGCAGTATTGGTAAAGTGGATAGAAGACGGCGCCGAATACAAACCTCATTGGGCATTTGTAGCACCCGAAAAACCTGATGTCCCCGATGTGGAAAATGAAGACTGGGTTGCTAATCCGATTGATAATTTTATTCTGGAAAAACTCGAACAAGAAAAGTTACCGCCCACCAAAATAGCCGATAAAGAAACACTGCTTCGCCGTTTGTCACTCGATTTGACGGGCCTGCCACCTACTTTGGACGAAATAGATGCTT
>JBDHXS010000147.1:0-11698 GCA_039810845.1 Runella sp.
CCAAACCACCTTTATTGATGCCCCCCAAGTACCGTTTCCGTTGAACCCGATGTCGTTTATTGACAATGTGAACGAGAAAAACAAAATCATGGGTATCAATAAGTTGGTGGACATCATTGCGCATTATTCCAATATCGGCAAAAACCAACAACAAACCCTCCGCGATGCCATCAAAGACGTGTTTCAAGCCTTAAAAGGTGGGGCTTACCCATCGTTTGGGGATATTTATGACCGCGTGATGGACATAGAAGGCAATAAAGCCAGTACACTTAAAGAAATCTTGGAAAGTCTCAGCGAGTTGGATTTGTTTGCCACAAGTGTTGACCCCAAAAACAGCATTTTCAATCAAAATTATTACCTCAGTCTTTCGGGCGATTTACCCAATGCCGTGCGTTTTACGGCGGTGTTTTTGATTATTAACTACATCTACAACAACTTTATGAACATGGAGAATACGCCCGTCAACGACAAATTGCAGGGGGTGCGCTACGTGTTGTTGATAGACGAAGCCCACGTGATTTTCAAAGACCGCAAAAGCCAAGACCTGTTGGAGAAAATCCTACGCGAAATCCGCTCAAAGGGCGTAAGTGTAGTGCTATTGTCGCAAGGTATTGAGGAGTTCAACCAGCCCAGTTTTGATTTTTCGAGTATGTGCGAAACCGCTTTTTTGATGAATATCAAAGACAAAACCAACAGCAAAATGATGTTGAAGTTCTTGGGTATGAGCGAAAAAGAAGGCACTACCCTTGCCCGCAACATGGAAAAAATCCAAAAAGGGCAAGCGGTTTCTAATTTGAAAGAGTTTAAGAAAGGGGAGTTGTTTGAGGTGGGGCAGTTTTGGAAAGCATAGCGTGGCAAAGTGATATTTTTTTACGTTTTTTGTAAAAACTATTTTGTCAGTAATGAATGTTCAGTCAGTGTATGATATTCCGCTCAGAGATATTGAGCTACAAGGGGCAAACGTTCGGAGTGATTTGAACACCCCTAACTCTTTGGAGGGTTTAAATGAACTTGCCGAAAGTATAAGACTCCACGGCCTCATGCAACCGATTGTGTTGCGAGGCACATGGGGCAACCCTCCTTACGATGTCATCGTAGGTCAACGGCGGTTTTTGGCTCATCAAATGTTAGAAGTAGCCACGATTAAGGCTACCTTCACGGGAGAAATTGGGGATACAGAGGCTCTTATTCTCTCTCTTTCTGAAAATCTACTGCGTCAGGAACTAAATCATGCCGACATTGCCAAAGCCGTAACGGCGCTTTATGAGGAGTTTGGGAAAGACGAGTATCAGGTCAAAGCAAAGCTGGGTTTAAGTATCAAAGCCATACGCAATTACATTACGGTAGAAGCACAGGCCACGCCCAAAATAAAGCAAATGTTGCAAGAAAGCCGTATTTCGATGGCTGATGCAAAACGGGCTATTTTGGCAGCACAAGGGGATGAAGCAAAAGCAGATAGTTTTGCTGACCAAATTTCGACTTTGACCAAGCACGACAAAATTCGGGCAGTGGAATACGGAAAAGCAAATCCCACAGCAAGCATTGAAGAGATTATTACCGAAGCCCAAACGCCCAAATTAGAACCAACAGTGATTTTGAATCTGCCCCTTAAAGTTTCCAAGGCGTTGAAAGCTGCCACAAAACAGCTATCCGTTGATTCGGAAGAGATTATTATGAATGCCTTGACTGATTGGTTGAAAACCAATGATTTTTTGCTCGAAACATAACTTCTATTCATCATGAGAACAGCCGATGAAATCATTCCCCGAATTATTGTGAGTATTCCACACTCTGCCAAAGTCCCTTTTTCTCTAAATGAAATTGCACAGGATATTGAAGAATTAAGTACGCTTTTGGGAGGGATAAGTAAAGTAGCTGAGATTGCGGGTATTTCAGAAGGAATGCTCAATCAATTTTTAAGGGTAAAAAAATTGCCCCCCAAAATACAGGCTTTGGTTGCTAATCGTACTATCGATAGTGTTTCTCTTGTGCATAATTTAGCCAAATTTTCGGCACAAGACCAAGAAAGTATCGTTGAGGAAATTATTTCGGGTAATATAAACGCTCAGGATGTTCGATTGCTGAGTCCTTTGCGCAAGCAATTTCTTGAATACACGATTGGTCAGTTGGTTGAAAAACTTAAAAAATCCGAGAACCAAAAAGTATCCATCATTAAATTCAGTAGTGAAGACCTCCATAAAAGCATAGAAGCTTTACGAGGGGAAATTATTAAAATTGTAGGTTCTGCGGAACTAATTGACTTGCTCATGACAGATAAAGAAGGAGCCATCAAAATGACGCAAAAAGGGGAGTTGCAACTACGAAAAGCGGCCAGACAAAAACACAAGACATTACAGGAATTTACTTACACAATATTGCAGTAAAAATGGCCGCAGGACATAAAGAACTCCTTGAACAACAAAAGTTTCATACCATAAAAGCGGGTCTTCAGGAATTTCGCCTTGATAGCTTCATAAGAGCATTGGAAAGTAAAAAGGGCAAAAATAAAGGCACAATTTTGCCTTTTATAAGAGGTTTACGATTCTCCTCTTTACTGATATATGCTATTCGAGATTTGCTTCATGGGAGCGGCCTGACTGCCAATTGGGGCCATATCATTGATGATGAAGGTGAATTATGTTCTCGTGAATGCGATATAATTATCCATAAAGAAGGTTATGTTGCAAGATGGAATGGCGATGGTGGAGCAAATCATGTCATGGACTTCAAATTCATCGAACAATCAGAAGCCTTGGTTGTTGTTAGCTGTAAATCTTATTTGCAACACAAGTCCCATATTGAAGTAGAATATTGCGCTGACTTAATGAATTATGTGAATAGAATTTGGCTATTTGCTGAGTGCTGTCCTCCTGATAAGGCTGCTGAAATCCGAGAAAAATCCATTGAAATAGGCTATGAAAACTTTTGGAATCTGTATTCTTGGGATAGAGAACAAAACACGGTTGAGGATTCTTTGAACGATTGGAATGACTTTGTTAAGAAAGTAAAAAGTTTGAAGTCTTTATGAAAAACAACTCTAACATCACCTCTTTAGAAGACATTTTAGACCTCAAATACGGCCCTCTTGGTACTGAGGCACGAGAAAACTGGGAACAACGCTATGAAGCTTTCAAGATTGGGGTATTAATAGAAGAAGCCCGTAAAAGCAAAAATATGACCCAAGCTGAGTTGGCCGCTAAAATAGGGACTAACAAATCTTACATTTCACGTATTGAGAATGATGCTTCTGATATTCGCCTTTCCACGCTTTTTCGTATCATACATGAGGGACTGGGAGGTCATTTAAAATTAAAAGTGGAGTTTTGATATTAAGGATTTCAGACGCTTACCGCGTGGCGTGGCAAGAGAGTTTAGTTTACCCCCCTTCCACTCATCGCCCTTAACTGCTCCACCACCTTCTTCACCGCTCCCACCACCTGCGGGATTTCATTAGCTTGATTAAATCGCCCCAAACTAAATCGAATACACGAAAACGCCTCGGTTTCGGTCATTCCCAAGGCCATCAATACGTGCGAAGGGTCAATCGACGCCGAAGTACAGGCTGACCCGTTGGACACTGCCATGTTTTCTAACCCCATGATGAGCGCGTCGGAGTCGCAGCCTTCAAACAATACGTTAGTGACGTTGTAGAGGCGTTTTTCGCGGTTGCCGTTGATACGTGTTCCCGAAATTTGAAGCAGTTCATTTTCGAGTATATCACGAAGTTTTCCCACGCGATCAGCATCGGTTTTGAGTTGGTGTTGGGCTACTTCGGCAGCTTTTCCCATGCCTACGATACCCGCCACGTTGAGCGTACCCGAACGTTTACCGTTCTCGTGTCCTCCCCCGTGCAGCAAGGCTTCCAATTTAACGCGGTTGGGTCGTCGTTGCCGTACAAACAACGCCCCTACACCTTTTGGCCCATAAAACTTATGCGCCGACATGGGCATCAAATCAATGCCCATGTCATCTACATTTAGCGGCATTTTTCCCACCGCTTGCGTGCCGTCGGTCATCAGCAGTGCCCCAACTTGGCGTGTGAGTTGGCTGATTTCTTTGAGGGGCTGAATCACCCCAATTTCATTATTGACGGCCATGACTGATACCAAAATCGTGTCTTTGCGGAGCGTGTTTTTCAATAAATCAAGGTCAAGTAACCCGTCAGATTGTACAGGCAAATAGGTTATTTCAAAACCTTTGGTTTCTAAGTATTTACAAACATCCAACACCGCCGAATGTTCGGTTTGGAGTGTGATGATGTGCTTGCCTTTGGCTTGGTATTGTTCGGCTACGCCCTTGATAGCTAAATTGATAGCCTCCGTAGCCCCCGACGTAAATACAATTTCGTGGGTTTGAGTACCTATCAAATCAGCCACTTGCTGACGGGCTGTTTTGACGGCTTCGCTTGCCCCTACACCAAAAGCGTGCGTGCTGGCGGCGTTAGCAAAGTTGTCGGTCAGAAACGGCATCATTGTTTCTAACACTTGAGGGTCTATACGGGTGGTAGCGTTGTTGTCGAGGTAAATCATTCAGCAAGATACACTTTGTTACTTCATCAACACCACAACACCCGTGTAGGTATGGTCGTTCATTTCTTGGTCAGCAAAAGCAACTGTCATTTTATACGGATAAGCCCCTGGTTCTAACGCTTTCCCCAGATAACTGCCGTTCCAACCGTGGCTGGGGTCGGAGGGTAAAAAGTTTTCGTCTCTAAAAATCACCTCGCCCCAGCGGTTATAAATCATCAACTCCTTGATTTGCTTTACGCAATCGCCAGCTTGTACAAAAAACACGTCGTTTTGTTGGTCGTTGTTGGGCGAAAAAACATCTGCGGCATATACCCCACACTTATTCACAACCACCTTGGCTTTGGCTTCTTTTTGGCAGGTTTTGTCGGTATTGGTCACGTACAGCGTATAGCGCGTCGAAGCATCAGGATAAGCCCACGTCACCGAACAGGTCGGGCATGACAGCCCCTTGGTCGGTTCCCAACGATACGTGTAGTTCGACAACGATGAAACCACTACTGCTTTAAGTTGCACGCTGTCACCATCGGCAATGGCCACTTCTGCAGGCACCACCGATACGTCAAATTTATCTACCAGCAAGGTGGTGGTAACAAGGCTGTCGCACAGCGGTGCCCGCGAAATGGTTGTAACATAAGTCCCCGAAGTGGTGTATTTGGTAGTACCTACGGTCAGAGTTTCTCCCTCACAAATGGTTACTTTTTGCGAATAACGTGCCAATGGCCTCACCGTAAGGTGAAGTGTAACGGTACTGTCGCAGGTGGCCCCTCGGTCTATTTTGGTGATGTACGTACCCGTTGTTTGATAGGTCATGTTGCCAACGGTATATTTCTCGCCTTCACAGATGGTTTTTGTAATCGTTGTGTCGGCTTTTTGGTTTTTGACGGCATAATCTAATTGCAATTCACACGACTCGTCTAAACTCGACGGTGCGACCACTTTTACAAAATACTTATCCCCTATTTGGGGCTTTATTTTAATGCTTGTGGTAGTTTCGCCCGTATTCCATTTGTAGGAAGCAAAACCATCGGGAGCCACCAAAGTCAAATAACCGCTTGCATCGGGGCAAATCGAACTAGGCTTAATTTCGGACTTCAAACACTGTGCATCAAAATAAGCATAGCCATAATGGCCTCGTTGTGTGCATCCGTGGGCTGTTACCTCAACTGTTAGTTGTTTCCCAACGTAATTACGAAGGTCAATCGCCCCTGTAGTCCAAGGTCGGTATTCTACCGTGGTGCTCTGCGCTTTAAATCCCGCAACTACCCCTGCTCTAGTTAGCTGCACATCGTAATAGCTACACGCAATCGGCGTTTTATTTTCATCATAGATCAGCAAACTAAAGCCAGGTTTTTGGTGGGATAGATGGGTATCATTTTGGTCTTTATTGAGTACAACGGCAAATTTGTACTGGAAGAGGGTGTTATCTGGCGAAACAATGAACGTGGTTTTAATTCGGTCAAATCTCGACCCACGGTTAGCTGTTCCGTTACCAATACGAATCGAATATTGACTTCCTGGAGCAACCATCGGTAACGCTTCAAGTGTGACGTTGGGGTCATTACCATCGGTTAGTTTAGTAATTAGGTGACCATTGTCGAACGTACCCGCGACTTCATTTAGATAAATAAGCTGAATCCCCGCAAGGCCAATGTTTCCGTTGGTCAACATCCAGCCTTGGGTTGTTCCTGTTTCAAAACCGATATTCCCACAATCTACCTGACCGTAACTTTTTCCCCAGTATCCTCCCCAAAACACTAACACCCACAGAAGTTTTCTCATTGTGATTTTGTTTGAATCCCTAAAAGACAATACGCACGCCCAAAAACCTCTGTTGCAAGCTATACAGGGGTTTTACCACTTTTTAAAAATAAAAAATACCGCCAAAACAATCAAGGCAAAACCAACAAGATAATTCCATCGAAGGTCTTCTTTGAGATAGAACACTGCAAAGCCAACAAAGACTGCCAAACTGACGACCTCTTGGATAGTTTTGAGTTCAAAGGCATTGAATTCATAAGAGCCAATCCGATTGGCAGGAACGGCTATGCAATACTCTAAAAAAGCAATTAACCAGCTAATAATTACTACCTTCCAAAGCGAAGTTTCTTTGTATTTCAAGTGCCAATACCAAGCCGTAGTCATAAACAAGTTGGACAAAAACAGTAAAAGGGTGGTACGCATGATATTAAATGGGTTATTTTAGGCAAAGATACGCCCTGAAAACACAAAAAGCGTGGGCTGATTTTAAATCAACCCACGCTTTGATTTCGCATTTAAAAATCCAGAATTTGTTAGAAATGCCAGCGTACAAAAGCCTCCATGGCCTCGTATTCGGCCAAACCAAGTTGGTCGTAGAGGTGTGCCGTACCGCTGTTGCGTTCTTCGGCACGTTGCCAAAATTCGCGCGAGTCTTCTCCTTGAAATACCACTCCATCTTTTTGAGATTGGTGTTTGAAGATACCCATGCGTTTTTTCATTACTTGGTCGGGACTCATTGGCACAGCCATTTCGATTTCGTGAATATCCCACTCAGCCCACGCGCCACGGTACAGCCACACCCAACAATCCTTCATAAAGTTTTTGTGTTTGAGTTGATTCAAGGCTCCTTCTATGGCATCCCAACACACTTTGTGCGTACCATGTGGGTCGGCAAAGTCTCCTGCTGCGTAAATTTGGTGAGGTTTTACTTTTTCGATTAACTCCGCAATGATTTTGATATCTTCGGCTCCAATCGGCTTTTTCTGTACTGTACCTGTTTCGTAAAACGGCATATCTAAGAAGTGGAAATGCTCGGTTCCGACAAAGCGGCAGGTAGCTTTGGCTTCGCCACGGCGAATTAAGCCTTTTACATAACGAACCTCGGGCGTATCTATCTCGCTATCTTTCTTTTGCTTCAAAAATGCCTTCGCATCTTCAAAAATTTTCATGGCTTCGGGGCTTTCGATGCCAAATTTTTGGTTGTAGTCCACCACAAAATCAATAAACCGAAACGCTTCGTCGTCGGCTACGGCAATGTTGCCCGAAGTTTGGTAAGCTACGTGTACTTCGTGCCCCTGATCCACCAAACGTTGGAAGGTCCCTCCCATCGAAATAATGTCGTCGTCGGGGTGGGGGCTAAACAATATCACCCGTTTTTTAGCAGGATGTGCCCGTTCAGGACGATAGGTGTCATCGGCGTTGGGTTTACCCCCTGGCCAACCCGTGATGGTATGCTGTAACTGATTGAAAACGTTGATGTTAATATCATACGCCGACCCGTGTGCGGCCAGCATATCACTCATCCCGTTGTCGTTATAATCTTTGGTAGTCAGCTTTAAAATCGGCTTATTAAGTGTCAACGACAAGTGAGTTACAGCCTTCTTAATCATCGAATTGTCCCACTCAACGGTATCTACCAACCACGGTGTTTTGACGCGTGTCAGTTCCGAGGCAGCACGTACGTCCACAAAAAAAGCAACATTGGGGTGGGCTTGCAAATAGGATGCTGGCACCAGCTCCGTCACGGGACCTTCTACCGACGATTTAATCATCGGTGCTTTACGTTCACCCCACGCCAATAATACCACTCTTTTGGCATTCATGATGGTTGAGACCCCCATCGTAATGGCTTTTTTAGGAACATTATGTAGTCCACCAAACTCCATCGCAGTAGCTGCACGAGTAGAATGGTCAAGGGTCATCAAGCGTGTTCGCGAATTGATAAGCGAACCAGGTTCGTTGAAACCAATGTGACCATTCCCTCCGATTCCTAAGAGTTGGAAATCAATTCCACCCATAGCGTTGATTTTATTATCGTAGCGTTGGGCAAAATCAGTAATCATAGCAGGAGGTACCGTGCCATCGGGAATGAAATAATTTTCTTTGGGAATATCTACGTGATCAAACAACTGCTCCTTCATAAAACGCACATAGCTGTGAATGGAGTCAGGTTGCATAGGGTAATATTCGTCCAAATTGAACGAAACCACATTTTTAAAACTTAACCCCTCTTCACGGTGCATTTTGATAAGTTGGGCATAAACCGTCTTGGGAGAAGAGCCTGTGGCTAAGCCAAGAACACAGTTTTTGCCTTCTTTTTGTTTATTCCGAATCAAATCTGCAATCTCTTGTGCCACAGCACGCGAAGCGTCTTTAGAATCGGCATAAATCTGCGTTGGAATTTTTTCGTAGGTGATAGCCTGACCTACCATACCGTTCGACATTACATTGTCGGCGGCTTGTGCTTGAATCATTAAAGGTTCGGTAATCATGATGTCGAAAGAAGGAGTAGTTTACGGGGCAAAGGTATCTATTTGTAAGATAATTAACGATTTAAATTAATAAAAAATTTTAATAATTAACTTGTAATTATTTTACGGCCTCTATTACAGCCCTGATTTTGAGTTCATCACTATAAATAATTTCGTATTCACTTGCGGGTAAAACAGATGCCATGCTTACTTTGTCTTTATGGTATTTCATACCTCCAGCTTTAGTAGTTTTGCCTGTCAAATGCAATGCTTGCACACCTGTTTTAGCTAAAAGTGAAGCATTCTCTGCATTTACGCCACTTCCTGCCATTATGTCAATTCGCCCTGCCGCTTTTTTAGTTAATTGTTTAAGTAAAACGTGTCCTTCTAAGGCCGTATTTTGTTGCCCTGAGGTTAAAATTCGCTCTGCACCAGTTTGAATTACCGCTTCCAAGGCTTCAAACGGCTCAATAGCCATATCAAAAGCCCTATGAAATGTGACTCCTAATGGCTGTGCCCACTCTACCAATGCAGCCGTCTGAGCTATATCTATCTCGCCATTAGGCTGTAAAATACCAAACACTACCCCATCTGCTCCTAAATCTTTGGCAGTTTGAATATCGCTTCGCATGACTGCCAACTCTTCTTCATTATAGCAAAAATCTCCCCCGCGCGGGCGTATCATTACGTATAGCTGAATTGAAAGCACAGCTCGCGCCCTTTCAATAAGTCCATGGCTGGGTGTCGTTCCACCCTCATACATACCCCCACAAAGCTCTACACGTTGCGCCCCTGCTTGTTGGGCGTTCAAACAAGATTCAATTGAAAAAGCACAAACTTCTACTTGCATTGATTAGAAATGGTTTATATAAATTGATATTCAATAAATTAAAGATTATTTTTTATTAGAAAATTAAACCTTTTTTGTTCAAATTTGTCCATCGAAAAGTACAAAATAACTAAAGTATAACAAAAAATCTACTCCTATGCCAGTCTGGGATATATCCAATGCCAAACACTTGCTTTCGCGCTGTTTGTTTGGCTACTCGCGCAAAGATTTGGATAAGGCACTGTCATATCCGACAGTGGACGCATTTGTTGAAAAAGAACTTCTGGCCGACCGCCCATTACCTGCGCCTCCAGGAGATTGGATTACAGAAACCCCTACTAATAATTCTTTAGAAGGAGATCGCTACCGCACTATGACATATTGGTGGTACGACCTCATGCTGGGCGAAGGTACTAATATGCGCGAAAAAATGACGCTTTTTTGGCATAATCACTTCGTATCTGAACGCGACAAGGTGAATTATCCTCAGCACATGTACATCCAAAATAATTTGTTTCGGCGTTCGGCATGGGGAAATTTTCGGCAACTCACTAAAGATATAACTATTGACCCAGCCATGCTGATTTACTTGGATGGACGTCTTAGTAATGGCACAAGCCCTAATGAAAATTACGCACGTGAAATCATGGAATTGTTTACACTCGGTATTGGCAACTATACCGAAACCGACATTAAACAAGCTGCTCTGGCTTTTACGGGCTGGCAAGTAACAGGATTGAATGCGGTTTTTAACCAAGGTAGGTTTGCCAATTTCAATAAAACGATTTTTGGAAAAACAGGTAACTACAAATACGGAGATGTTGTAGATCTTATTTTCGAAAAACCCGAAGCCGCTGAATTCATTTGTCGTAAGCTTTTCAAAGAATTTGTGTTTTACAAACCCAACGAGGCTTTTGTAAAGCAGATGGCAGACATGCTTAGAAAAAGTAATTACGAAATACGGCCTGTCTTGAAATTTATGCTTACCTCCGATACTTTTTTTAGTGCGCAGTACAAAGGAGCTAAAATAAAGAACCCAATGGAAACCACCATTGGCATTTTGAAAGCATTTGACTTGACACCCGCCCAAATGACTCCTACTTCCGACTGGGCCTATATCTATACCCAAACCCAAGCTATGCAGCAACAGTTGTTTCTTCCGCCTGAT
The DNA here is from genome assembly GCA_039810845.1 of Runella sp. Classification (GTDB taxonomy): domain Bacteria; phylum Bacteroidota; class Bacteroidia; order Cytophagales; family Spirosomataceae; genus Runella. The sequence continues at coordinate 10,756 of JBDHXS010000147.1, forward strand.
GTACAAGGTTGGGTGGGGCAACGCGACTGGATTAGTTCTACCACTTTTGTATTACGCGGAAGTACTTCCGATTACATCGTTAATACAATGGGGAATACCCGTGCTACTCAGTTTAAGCTCATCAGCAACCCCGTCAATTATGCCCGTACCTACAAGACTTCGGAAGATGCCGCTAAGTTGGTAGATGATGTTGTAAACGTGTTTTTACAATTTCCCATTAGTGCTACTAAAAAACAATCTCTACTCAACACGTTATTAGGTAGTACAATTTTGGCCAACTGGTCCACCAGTACCCCAGGGGCAGAAAATCAGATAAAAGCGTTGCTGAAGGCTGTCATGCGTTTACCAGAATTTCAATTTGCTTAATCCTTCACCCTAAAATCATAAAAGAACATGAACCGTAAAGAATTTTTACAGCAATTGAGCCTTTTGTCGGGTGGAGTGGCATTTGGAATGGGCGGAACATCCGTTAAAGCATTTGCTCATAACCCCTTTGCCGTTGATATGGAAGCTACCAACGGTAAAATTTTGGTATTGGTGCAGTTGGCGGGGGGAAATGACGGCCTAAATACCGTGATTCCCTACGAGAGCAGTGTTTATTATAACAAACGAGCGAGTATTGCCGTCAAAAAAGAAAATGTACTTGCCCTCAACAGTCAGATGGGACTCAACCCAGGTATGACTGCGATGAAAGAACTATATGACAGTGGCAAAATGACCATTGTCCAAAATGTAGGTTATGCCAGTCCGAACCGTTCACACTTTCGTTCAACCGATATTTGGCTCACAGGTTCTGATGCCAATGAAATGATAGACGAAGGCTGGGCGGGACGCTATTTGACCAAACTTTACCCGGGTTTTCCCATTCAAATTCCCGAACAACCGATGGCCATTCAACTTGGCTCGGTAGAATCCCTGCTGATTCAGACAGACTTAGGCTCAA
>JBDHXS010000148.1:0-11696 GCA_039810845.1 Runella sp.
AATGCCATGATTCGTCTTAGTTCTTACTTCTTACTTCTTATTTCCTCTTGCTTTTTGTTTTCTTGCTTCTCAGAAGAAAAAAAGGCAGTCGTTAACGAAGGCCCCGTTTATACATTGGTGTTTATGGATAAAACCCAGAGTGTGAATGTAAACAAAGCGTTTGTAACACAAAAGTATCAACAGATTTTAAGTGATTTAGTAGAACAGAATATCCACCAAAAAGGAGATAAGTTGGAAGTATATTTTATCCATGAAAATACCCAAAAAGCACGTGCACTTTCATTGACTTGCCGTACCCAAGTGGATGACATCAGCCACATGAATGCTACTGACCGCGAAGCAGCACAAACTACTGCTGACCTTACTCTCCAACGCGAACGCATGGTGTTTTTGAAGCAATTGATGGCTAAATTGGGCGTTCAAAATGTAGGAACTTCACAGCGCCAAACTGATATTTGGGCGAGTTTGCCCGTAATTACCAAAGCAGCCGAGACAGGTGCAGTAGTAAGGGTATATTATCTGAGCGATATGATTGAGAGCATGAAAGGCCCCAATCGCCGCGATTTTCATAGCACCCCCCCTCAAGACAATGCACAGGCGGAGAATTGGGCTAAAGCGGATGCTAAACAAATGAAACAATATGCGCTAAATGCAGCAGAAATAAAAATTGCACTTCCTTTTGAACCTACAAGCAGTACCAAAGAAAACAATCCTACCGTAACACAGTATTGGAGTACGCTATTACAAGAATTGGGAGCGGGGGTAGTTGAAGAACTATAAAAACTAACCAAAAAGCTTTCGCCATCCCCACAGCATCAGTACTAGCAAGACAGCAAAAATCAGTAAAACATACTCAAATTTGAGATATGAGAATACAACTATGTGTGTTCTGTCAACTATCCACATAATTGCAATAGTTGCAAAAATCATCAGCACCAAGCCGCTTAATTTTTGAAAACCAGGGATATAGTCAAACGAAACGACATTGCGACGAATAAGCCACAAAGTAAGTAGCATTGAAAAAAAAGGAAGAATCTGTGTATAAATATTGAAATCAAAGATGCTGCGACGCTCAAACAGAAACAGATAAACGTTTAATGCCACAGCAAAAATGCCAGGAATACAGGCCAGATAAATCAAAAACGCATAAAAGTAATTCCAAGGAGGTAAATGCCCTTCTTGCTTACCCAACCAACCTGACAATAATGCCATCAGAGGCAATACAGCAAAATAAAAAAGCACCCAATCAGGGTGTTCTCCTACGCGATTGAAGAATTGTTGTAAAGTCATTGTTTAGGAGTCAGAAAACAGAAGCCAAGAGTGAGAAAAAGTTAATTTACTGACTTCTCACTCCTGACTTCTCTCTACTAATTAAAAATGTCTGTAATTCCCCCACCCGCATTTTTTTGTTGTTGGGTAAGTTTGTAATTAGGATTAGAAACACGATTGGGATCACTTACTTCAAACTCACCTCCTTTTATCTGATTAGCAAAGGTTTCGAGACGAGCATAAGCACGTTCGTCATTAGGATTAAAGTCTTTAACTATATTATCCAAATCACGAATATTGGCCTGTGTACTGGCAATATCGCTGGCAATTTGTCCAGAAATAACTTCCAAAGCATAGTCCAACTGCCAGTCTTGGCCCTGTCCCAGTACTTTACGGGCGCGAGTTGTGGCATTATTAGCAGCAGCCATGGCACGTGATTCGGTTTTGAGCAAGTTGATACTTGTTGCAAAGTCTTTGAGTTTTTCGTCGAAAGCATGCCCATAACCAACCAATTTACGGTCGAGTTTTGCAAATACATTAGCTCGTGAACCGAAAGTATCTACCAATCTTCTGTACGTTTCTGCCTCCGAAACAGCACGATTTCCATCGCCAATAGCAGCATTAAGTTTACCTTCCAGCTCGACAAAATCGTCGGTTTCACGGGCAGCATCACCTCCTTTTTCCACCATTTTATCCAGCTTTACTTTTAGCACTTTGGCTTCTTCTTGGCAGTAAACCACCTTTTGGCTGGCATCTTTAGCCAATTTTTCAGCCTTGATGGCTTCTTGTTTCATTTGGATTTTACAGGCATTGATTTCGGCCTTTACTTTTTCAAATTCTTGGCGTGAATCTTTCATTTTCCCCAGTTGGTCATCCAATTCGGCAAAAGGATCCACTTTTATCAAAAACTTATGCAATCCACGAATAATGCGACGAAACAACTTGAAAATGAAAGGTGCGAGCATCACGCCAAAAATGACCGTTCCAACCACGACTAAAGCGGCCAGAGCTTTAGTAAATGCTGCAACAATGATAGGCAATACAAACATGAAGAAGCCATAGACAATCCCCAATATGAGAATAAGCCCCACAAACCAGGCGATAGATTTCTCTCCCTTTTTCCAATTGGCCATGTTTTCGGGGAGTACTTTTAATTTATTTTCGCCGCCATCTAAGTGCTTCAGAATAGGCAAATCACTGAGTTTAGTTAATGCTTGATTGTTTTCCATGAGAAAAGTGATTGGTTATATTTTTTCAAAAATACTTATTTGAGTTGAAAATCCCCTTTGTACAAGTCATATACCGTTGTATTTATCCAGTAAGCATCGCGGGTAAAGTAAAATGTTTTGCGTTCGGGATTACCAATTTCTTTGACTGCTTGTAAAATGAGCGAAATCCCAGCCAAACACGCATCTCGATTGTACACCTTTTTTGTGGCTTTATCGTGATCTCTTATCATCAATTCTTTCAGTTTGGCATCTTTGATGTTATCAAATTTACGGGTTTCAAACTCTGCCCATCCGTCGGGTGTTTGAAGCATATTATAAAAATTAAGCAAATCGTCATACTTGAACTCAATAATTTCTTCTTGCACTTTCTCAGGTACCAACCACGTAATAAATTGATATGAAGCCCCGCCAGTGGTATAGACAATATTTCTGGTTGCGGAACGAATCTCAGGGTTGTCATTAAGCGACGACCGAATCAAAGGAGCAATAGAATCCTCGACCATCCCTTTGAGGTCTTTAGCATAAGCGTCAAAATTGCTTGTCCGTTTCAGCACTCTTTCCGATAAGCGTCTCGCTCCATATTCAATATTATAAGATTTGAAAGTATAGCGCTCTCGTCCGTCAGCACCAACGTACTTTTGCAGAATTCCACCTTTCGTATTACCACCACCTACGTCCACCAAAATAGCGGAGTCAAAATCTTCTCGTGCCAAACCTGCACGTGCACCATAAGTTGCCTCAGCTTTGGCAGGCATATTAATATTCACACGCATTGCCAAATTTTTTTGCGCAAGTGCATCCAAATCAGCGATATTTGAAGCGATATTAATGCCTGAAGAAGCATAAATTACGAAATCTTTGTTGGTTAACTTATAGACGGATTTGGCATCTTCCATCATCTCTTGTACAAAAGCAATGGCTTCCTGAATATCGGCTGGGCGGAGCTTTCCCCCGTTGGTTTCCATTCCTTTCACCAATCCTACCGTTTCCTGACGATCATACACCAACTTATAACGGAGTTTGTTATTTTGGAAATAAAATCCAATCACAGACATTTTTACCCCCTGCGAACCAATGTCAAATCCGCCCCGATAACCCACGTATTTAGGAGTTTGAGCAAAGGTCTCTACCGCTAACAGCAGATACGTACTAAAAATTAATAACCCTTTATTGAGGTGATTTTTCATAGATTTTCTCACAATTAACAAGTTTCTGAAAACAAGTCACTTAACTACTTAAATATCCACTTCCACATCCTCGTTATTCTTAGTCTTTTTCTTCGACTTGATAGGTGTAGATTCTTCCTTTTTTGCTGTTGTTTTCTTCGCTACAGGTTTCATTTTTTTAATAGCGATGGTCTTTTTCTCTGGCTCTACTACTTTAGTAGGAGATACATCTACCGCAATATCTTCTACTTTTGGCTTTTCTTCTTTGGCTGTTTCTTTTACATCTGAGGCTTGTGCATCTGTATTGACTGGAGCTGTTGTCCCATCCGACACTGCCACTGTATCAGTTGCTGAGTTAGAAACTATGATTTCTTCTTTATCACTATTATAAATATACCACGCAGAGCCGCCTAAAATACCAATTACCACTAAAAAAATTAAAACTTTAGAGAATGTCGTCAGTTGAGACCAGAAGCCGCGTTCTTGTTGAGGTTCCATGTTGGTTAATGATTGTTAATGATGATTAATTGATTCTTTAGGCGGTAAAACGCAAATTTAGGCTTAAATACTTAGTTAAAAGCAGGCAATTATCATTTGGCAGCTCACACTATATACTATTGATAATCAAAATATTACACTTTAATAAAGCCTATTTTCTTATTTTGACAGTTCAAAAGTAGATGGTCGAGAGATTCCGCTTTCAAACATTTTTATGAATGGTTACGGGACTTTAAGAGGCGTATTTTTTGATTAAGATTGGTAGGTTTTTCAAAATTAGAAATTTCTGGCACAATCTGTTGTCCTTTATAGGCGTTAATTGCTCATCGTTGTTATAATTTTTATCCAATAACTCTCGAAACAACCATGAAAAAAGCACTTTTTGCATTAATTTTTCTATCTGCTTTACAAGCAAGCGCTCAATTTAATCGTAAATTCGTTTTTGTAGGCATAAGAGGTGGCGCCAATTTTTCAAAACTTCAAACTTCCGAATTCAAAATTTCAAAGCCAGGCGCATCCGTACAGGATTTTTTCCAAAACAACTCTGCCAATCGTACAGGCTACATCTTAGGTACATATGCACGAATCGGGCGAAAGTTTTTTATTCAACCAGAAGTTTTATTGTCATCAAAAGGAGGAACGTTTGAGATTTTTAAGAATGGTAGTACTACCCCTGTAAATGTAGATGTTAAATTCAGTCAAATTGATATTCCCGTATTGGTTGGTTTCAAACTCGGACCACTTCGAGTAAATGCAGGTCCAATGGCCTCACTCAATGTGTCGCAAGGAAGTAAGTTAGGTGACGTGCTCAAAGAATATACAACTCAAAATATTAATAAAACCATTGAACAGGCCACATTCGGGTATCAGGCAGGTATTGGCTTAGACATCCGTTCATTTAATATTGACCTTCGCTACGAAAGTGGCCTATCAAATATTTCACAGTTGAATCTCCAAAACAATGCCCAATTTAACACTAAAGTGAGTTTATTGCAATTAAGTTTAGGCTTTGTTTTATTTTAAAACAAACACAAGCCGCTCCTCAAAAGGGAGCGGCTGTATTAGCAATTAACCCACTAAAATAGCATTTTTAAGCCGACTGAGCATATTTTACGAGAGGAGTCAATATTCCACATACTTCGCGTATGCGACGGCGAGAAATCGCAATTTCTCTTCCTCCTCGCAATCTGAGTGAACGGTCGTACTCGCAAAAATCTTGTAAATATTTAAGATTGATAATCCATGATTTGTGAACCCTCACAAAAGTAAGCTGATCTAATATAGCAGCATAGCTTTTCAAAGTTTTTGATACTAAATACCGCTTCCCATCATTGGTATAGAGAAAAGCATAGTTTCCTGAACCTTCTATACACATCAGCTGATCGGTTGGTATGATTACCTGACGGTTTCCATTAGGAATGATAATGCTGTGTAAAGGTTGCGTATCAATAGAAGAAAGCGAATGGAAGCTGTTGAGTAGAGGTTGAGTGTTCATGATGCTTGTCATTTAGAATTGAAAAGGGATAAAACTTATATCAAATTGACAAGACAAACTTAATATAAAAAAAATCGTCTATAAAACACGTATAAATACGCTACGTTATTTAAAATTCTGATAATCAAATATATACAATCTGTTAACATCTATTAAATCAGTACTACCACTTGATAAAACACGTAGAAATACGCATACAAAAAAACCCTCATTCACAAATTGTAAATGAGGGTTTTTAATTGGACTATCCTTCTGCTACTCTTTCGCTGCTAATGAATTTGAAAGTTTAACCTTGTTAGCTACTTTTACAATCATAAAGATTACCCACATCGTAATCAAAAACTGAATGATTACATTCAAAAAACTACCATAACGAATAGCCACTTCAGTAACACCAGCCGCAGGGTCAGCCGCTTTTAAAACTACTTTGAGAGCAGAAAAATCTACCCCACCAATGGCCATACCCATAATTGGATTAATAATGTCATCCATAAATGCGGTTACTACGCTGCCAAAAGCAGCACCAACCAGTACCCCCACTGCTAAATCAAGGACATTGCCTTGTGAAATAAAAGTTTTGAATTCTTTAAGCATTTGAATTAGGTTTAAAGGTTTAATAAATGAATTTTAAATGACTAAAGTATGAAACTATTATATTAAAAACCAATCACCAACTATATAAAAAGCCAAAATTGATAGATTGTGCTAACTGCATCTTGGCAACTTGGTCTTGATCATAAATAGCTATGAGTCCTACATTCACGTTGAAGTATTTCGCAAATTTAGCAGTTAGTTGGGCATCTATCCGGTTATCAATTGCTGCAAGGTCTTTTACGTTAGCAAATGCTTGATAGCGCCATTTAAAATTGACATCCTTTACAAGGTTTTTATTATAATTCATCACCAGCTGCATAATGGCGATTTCGTTGCGCACCGCTTTACCTCTTTCTACCCCATAGTTAGAAAATTTATATTCAGGACTAAGGCGATCAATATCTTTATATAAATCCTTATTTCCCAAAATTGTCTGACGCACTGCTCCAGGAGCAAATTGCATACTAAAAAATTTGTTTGGTTTCCATTCAACACCAATGGCTTCAGTTAAAAATAGTGGTGTAAAAAAACTGGAAATAAAGGGGCGACGAGCATCCCCAAAGTCACGTCCATTGGCCACCTGTGAAAGGAAGTTTAGATTGGCAAAAAAATACCACTGCGAGTTTTCACCCAGTTTTCGGCCATATTTGGAGTCGAAAAACAAACGATCAATACTTTTACGAAAAGCATCTCCTTTGTTTTGAATAGCCCCTAACTGAAACTGAAAGTCATTAATCCAATTATCGCGGGCTTTGGTATATTCACCTTTTGAATTTAAGTAAATCCCGGTAGAGATATTGTTTACACCACCTCCTTGCCAGCTGCCACTAAAAGTTCCTTGACTTAAATTGAGGCCAAACTGTGATACTTTCTTCCAATAACTGGTATCCTTGACTGCCTCTTGAGCGATAGAAGATAGATTAACAAATACCACTACGATGAAAGTCGTAGCCCAAAATGATAGCTTTTTCATATTCAAATGCTTTATGAAATTGTCAGTGACTAAAATAATAATTTTTAATTTTCGAAGACTTCTACTTTCTTGGATTGAAGCGTTTGTAGAGGGAATACAGTCTTTGTATCCCCAGTTTGGAGTGTAATAGAGGTATTGTCCAAGCTGATTATTCGACCTTTTACATCATCTATTTGGATAGTTTGTCCTTCTCGATAACGGTTTTTATTATAAAATGAAGATAGAATATTAGCTAAAATATCTTTTGAGGCAAATCCGTACCCTACAGAAAAGGCTAAGATAATCCCCCCGATTAAAAGGTTAAAGCTTGATTCTAATAATTCTGTATTGACACCTGCTTGTCCTAAAGCGCTAATGACCGTAATAACCAAGAAAAAGGAGAAAACAATTGAGCCAATCAATTTTGCAGAAGGGACATTGAAGGATTTACAAATAGAAACTACTGCATTTTTGATTGTTTCTGACACCAAAACACCGATTTGAAGCATAATAGCAGCCACAATAAGCTGAGGAACAAAATTGACTAATTTTTCTACCAAACCCGTAATTGCGCCTACGCCCAGTGTTCGGGTAGCATCCGTAATAAAGCCCAACATAATAAAATAGTAGAGTACCTTAGAGACAATCTGACTTAGTCTGATTTCAGTTTGGAGCTGTTTTACAATACTTATCTCGTTGAGTTTGTCACCAATTTTATCAAAACCTATCCGTTCTAATATCTTTTTAGTAACAATAGCCAGTCCCTTTGCTACTAAATAGCCAATCAACAAAATGAAGGAAGCAAAAATGAATCGTGGCACAAAATCTACAAACTGATTAATCAATTTGGTAAGTGTACTAATCAAAACTTCGGTGAGATTGGGTAATTCTTTCATAAAGGATCTGTATTATTTTCTTGATTAGATTTAGATTCTGGAAATACGGGAGTTGTTACAGCTCCTGCGGCATAAAAAAAATTCCCCACATATAGTGTGATAAGTTCCATCGTATTGCGAATGGTATCAATTTCTGATACTAATGCTTTTTTCAGCGATTCTGGAACTTTATCATCTGGGTCAATATTGAAAAAGGCATTATTCATATCAGAAAGATCTTTTATATTTTAGTGTTTCAGCCACCATTTGAGTAGAATGGTAAATTTACTAATTAAGAGAACCCAGAAAAGTACGCTTTCGATATACTTTTTACGAAGCTTCTCCTTTGTACGTTTGAGCCTCATCTTCACGGCGCTCTCGGTTAGTCCAAAAGTATCCGCAATTTCTTTAATGCTAAAATCATCTTGGTATTTCATCAACAAAATACTGCGCTCTTCAGGCGAAATACCTTCTAACACCTGCCGGAGGCGTTTGGCATCCATTTCTATTTCATCGGCCTCATCTAATTCTTCAGCAACATCTATTGTCTCTGTCAACTCATCCTCAGCCATCTTTTTGTTCAACCTCAACTGATCCATACAATAGTTGTAAGTAATCGAAAACAGCCAAGTGGAAAATTTAGAAGTTTCCTTAAATGTACCAATGCGTACAATAAGTTTGATAAAAATATCGTGAGTAAAATCCTCGGCTTTTGCTTGATCTTTCACAAAAGACAAGCATTTACGATATACTTTGTCGGCATAACGTTCGTAAAGTTCCTCAAAAAAAGTATTGCGTTGTGTGTCAACGTACAAACGCACCAATTGTTCGTCGGTATAGTTGTTCATTCCAATTGAGTGTACGCTCATTGTGACGAAGGAAAAGGTTTAGAGTAACAAAATTGCGGATAAAATAAGGTAAAAAGCTCAAATAAGTTTATAAATAGGTGCTTTAGTTTATCAACTGGGTTCTTATAACACTTGAATAGGAATTTATGGATAAAGATTGGGTAAGAAAAAATACAAAAAAACCCAGAAGTAGTTTCTGGGTTCTTTTGTATAAATGTATAACTATTTAAGCACCGATTGCTACATGCTTAAATGTTTTTACTGTTAAGCCTTTCTGCGTTTTTTCAAGCAACTGAGCAATTGTCAAAGAGCCATCTTTGATAAATTCTTGGTTCAACAAAGTGCTCTCTTTATAAAACTTATTCAAACGACCCATCGCGATTTTTTCGAGCATAGCTTCTGCTTTGCCTTCGTTACGAGCCAATTCTTTACCTACTTCGATTTCGCGCTCGATTGTAGCAGCATCTACATCACCCTTATCAACTGCGATAGGCTTCATAGCTGCAATTTGCATAGCTACATCACGACCTACCTCCGAAAGGTCGGCACCGTTAGCGCCTACAAAAGCAACCAATACACCGCGCTTATTGTTTGAGTGTACATAAGAACTAACTACGTCGGCAGTTACGTTTTCGTAAGCCACCAACTCAAGTTTTTCCCCAATTTTACCAATCAATTCAGTGATTTGGGCTTCAAGTGTTTGACCATCTGCTTGCACTATTGCTAACAAAGTCGCTTTGTCGGCAGCATCACTTGCTACAGCTTGACTCATGATGTTCATGGCCAAGTTTTGGAAACTTTCTACTTTCGACACAGGTTCAGTTTCACAAGCCAAACCAATGATTTTACCATTTGTCCCATCTGGGCTTACATGTACCAATACAATCCCTTCAGATACTACGTTATCGGCACGTTTAGCGGCCACTTTTTGGCCTTGTTTACGAAGAATATCAACTGCTTGTTCAAAATCACCATCAGCTTCGGTAAGGGCTTTTTTACAATCCATCATACCAGCGCCTGTCATTTGGCGAAGTTTGTTCACATCTGCTGCTGTAATAGCCATTTTATTAAGTTTTTGATTTTATTATTGAGATTTTAAAATAGGTTTTATTGATTTCAAGTAGTAGTAAGTAATTCCAATTCCTCACAAAAATCTATAAAATCAATAAAATTCCTTGTTATGAAATCGTTAAACGGAATAGCCCATAGCATAGAAGCAGCTACGGGCTATTCAAATCGGACGGCTGCGACCGACCTCCGCGAAAGCGTCAGACTGCCGAAGCGTCGAAGCGGAAAGTATAATCTATTGTATTTTTATTCTCCGTCAGCTTCCTCAATAGCGGCTTGTGGTGCTGCTACAACATCCGAATCTTCTGTACGCTTTGCATCTTCTTCCTCGGCCATGCGTGCATCATCACGCTCCTGCTTACGTTCAATCAATCCTTCTTCAATAGCTTTACCAATAGCAAGCGTAATCAAAGAAATAGATTTGTAGGCATCGTCGTTGGCAGGGATGACAAAATCAACCTCATTTGGATTGGAGTTTGTATCGCACATCGCGATTACTGGAATACCCAAACGTTTTGCCTCTGCTACCGCAATATGCTCACGTTTCACATCTACTACAAACAATGCTGCTGGCAAGCGCGTCAAATCTGCAACACCACCCAACAAACGCTCCAACTTATCTTTCTCACGACCTTTGATAAGGCGCTCACGCTTTGCAATATTGCTCGCAGTAGCTTCGTCACCCAACAACTTCTCCAAGCTCTGCATTTTTTTCAATGACTTACGAATGGTAGCGAAGTTTGTCAACATACCACCTAACCAACGCTCAGTCACAAAAGGCATCTTCAAACGACGCGCCTCTTCCGATACAATTTCTTGGGCTTGTTTTTTGGTAGCGACAAACATCACTTTACGGCCCGAACGTACCACGCTTTTCACATAGTGGCAGGCTTCATCAAGCGATGCAATTGTTTTGTTGAGGTCAATAATATGGATTCCGTTTTTCTCCATAAAAATGTACGGAGCCATACGGGGATCCCACTTACGGGTCAAGTGACCAAAGTGTACACCTGCATCTAAGAGGTCTTTGTACTCTAATTGTGCCATTTTTAGCGAAATGAAAATGTTGTTAGAAAAATTTAAAATACGCAGCACCACGCAACGGACACCATAAGCGTAGCCTGGACAAGCCCCTAATTCCCCCATCAGGGGTTAAGGGACTAATATTAGCGTTTCGAGAATTGGAAACGACGACGTGCCTTAGCGCGACCGTATTTCTTACGCTCTACCATGCGTGCATCACGTGTCAAGAATCCTTCTTTCTTGAGAGCTGGACGAAAATCAGCGTTGATTTCGCACAAAGCACGAGCAATCGCCATACGAGTAGCTTCTGCCTGACCGCGTACACCACCACCACGAACATTTACTTTAATGTCGTAGCTGGCAACTACATTAACGGTCGTCAAAGGTTGCTTCAAAATAATTTGAAGTGTTTCGATGGGGAAGTACTCAGCAAACTCACGGCCATTGACCTTGATGTTGCCTTGTCCGGCTGATACGTAAACGCGAGCTACGGACGTTTTTCTTCTACCTACTGTGTTTGTAACTTCCATTGTTTTTGTGTTATCTGTTACCTGTTGTATCTGTTATCTGCTAAACAAAATAATGTTTTCAAATAACAGCTAACGGATAACGATTTAGAATTTTACTTCTTTAGGTTGTTGAGCTGCGTGCGGGTGTTCAGCACCAGCATACACGTGCA
>JBDHXS010000149.1:0-11679 GCA_039810845.1 Runella sp.
AAAAGGCATTAATCCATTTTAAAGGGCTTTACGGCGACAACCCTCATTCTCTTTTACCCAACTTTATCCATTTTGAAGCCCTCGAAACTCGAAGTAAAATATACGATTGGGAAATAAAGGAACACTTGCACACGGATTTGTTTCAGGTATTTTTGATTAAAAGTGGGGAAGGGTTGCTAGTCTCCGAACAAAAAGAATGGACACTCACGGGGCCTTGCATTGCGACCATCCCTGCGCATAGCCTGCATGGTTTTGTTTTTCAACCCAATATCAACGGGGAAGTACTGACGTTTTCTGACTCTTTTTTGGAAGGATTATTAAAAAAATCGCCCAAAACATTGCTCGAAATCAATCATTTACGGGTACTTTCATTTGATGATGACTTTGAGACATTTGAACGCCTAATGGTATTTAAAAATCTCATTGTAAAAGAATTGTACGAAGATTTCGCCGAAAAACAAGTGGTTTTACAGTCGTTATTTCAACTTTTTTTTACGCACTTATATCGTTTCACTCTTCGACTTTCTAATTCCTCTACAACCTCTGATAATCGAACATTGCGCTATTTTCAGCTTTTTCAAAAAAGCATTCGGAAGTCGGTGCAAGAATCAAAGTCGATTCATGAATATGCCAAAGAGTTAAATATCACAGCGGTTCATTTGAACCGAATTTGTCAGGCGATTGTCCAAAAATCGGCTTTGCAGCTTGTCCATGAACACCTAATTAACGAGGCAAAAAAATACCTCCTCAACACAAATTACTCGGTTTCGGAGGTATCCTATTTTCTAAATTTCAGAGACCCCGCCTATTTTACACGATTGTTTAAAAAAATGACAGGAGTGCCGCCGAGTGAGTTTCGAAAAAATTAATGCCGCCACAATTATAAGCTATTTGAATTTCAATCTCTGTGATTAATTTTTCAATGCTTTTTGCAGATGCTTACACAATTAGCTGATTTATTATTTTTTGAGCTATTTATCTTATCGAAACAACTTCGCATCGGCCCAAAATGTACCAAAGGGAATGATAGAAGCAAGCAAAGCCAAGGTTGTTTTTTTGAATGACCAATTGTACTCAATCTTGCTCTGAATCACAGCCAATACATACAAAATAAATAATAAGCCATGCGCCATTCCAAATATCTTATTGGGTTGCGGCATATTGGCGTAGTATTTCAAGGGCATCGTTACGAACAATATCACCAAAAACGAAACACCTTCTACAAAAGCAAGGATGCGTAAACGACCTATTTGAGATTTAAGTAATTCAATCATCTGAATAATATGGTGGTAGTAAAGTCTAAAAAGAAAATACAAAGAAAACTATTTTAGACCTTCATAGGTGTTTCTACCATTAAAAAATCTACGGTGGTCCAAATAAAATTCTTGCTACTTCATGCCAATTTCTGGCTTTTTGCACATCTCGAAAAATATCCTGCCATTCGTGGAAGTTTAGGTAAACGACGTTTTTTGACTCTACTGGCTTGGTTAAACCATAAATTGGTTTTTCGGTTTCTTCCTGGAAAGTACCAAACAGACGATCCCATAGAATGAATGTAGTACCGAAGTTTTTGTCAATATATGCTTTGTTCTTTCCATGATGTACGCGGTGATGAGACGGTGTCACAAAAACATATTCAAACCAGCTTGGCAGTTTTGGAATCACCTCAGTATGAATCCAGAATTGATACAATAAATCAATCTGATAGCAGGTAAATGTAATGACAGGATGAATTCCTAACAACCATACAGGCAAAAAGAAAATGATTTTGATGTGTTGCGTCCAAGAATTTCGAAAAGACGTTGCCAAATTCAAGTGTTCCGACGAGTGATGTGTCACATGAGTTGCCCACCAGATACGCTGTTTGTGGGCAATATAATGCGCAAAATAATTGCACAAATCTATACCCAGATAGGCCAATATCCATGCCCACCAAGTATTGGGAACACGCCAAGGTACTACTTCATAGCAAAACAAACTCAGCCCGACAATCGAAGCCTTGAAGAGACCATTGATGATTAAGCTACCAAGGCCAATCCCTACCGAAGCTTTTAAATCGTCGTGGTCGTAGTGATGGTGCGGGTCGTGGCGTACAACCCAATATTCGAGAGCGATACAGACAAAAATCAAAGGGGCAGCATACAGCAAAATTGGCTGCAAGTCTTGTTCAAACTGCTGTGGAGTCATATAAATTACGAATTAGCAATTACGAATTGGGATGAATAATGTTATGAAGCGAGCTTATTGAATCACCATACGTTCATAAACAGCTTTTTCTTTGGCATAATCGAAACCAAACAGTTCTATATAATGCACTTTGGGAATGAACCCATTGGAAGCCAACTGAACAAAAACCTTTTCTAAAGCTGCTTTGTGGCCATTTATTTGGGTAAAAGCCATGGGTTTTCCTTCATGATTTTCCACAAGAATTGAACGTTTCTTAAAAGCATTTAAATTAATTTCTACATCGTTGGTCATGTTCCCTAAATCGCGATGTTTATAGCCATAAGCCAATTGCCACTGCAAGGGCGAAAGGTCTTCGCGCTGTCCGCGTTCGGCATACCGTATCCAATATACGTTGAGAGGGGCTTCCGAGTTTAACTTTTTGTCGGAATGAAGATTTGCCTCGTAAATAACGGTGTTGGCATTGTTGCTTCGTTGAATGTAAAACAAACGATTGGGTGTGCGGGGTGGCTCAGGGAAATTGATTCGATTGGGAGTGTCGTTGGTACGAAAAGCACACAGGAAGCCCGTGAGCAAAATTAAGCTTACAATTTTCATAGCTGTATAGAAGGCTGTTTATGAATACCTTTGCTCTAAAGACAACCGATGGAAAACATCCCCCTATTTGTTGTAGAAATTTTTATGGTTTTCATTACCCATTAGTTTCAAAAGGTAATTTTACAACAAACGTCGTCTCTTCGCCTTCCACACTCTCCACTTCCAAAGTCCCGCCGTACCCTTTGGTCACAATATCATATGCCAAACTCAGTCCCAATCCTATACCTTAGCCCGTGGGTTTGGCGGTGAAAAAGGGCGGGAAGATTTTGTCTTTGATGGCGTCGTCCCCAAATACCATTGTTGGAACTCGGCCCAATACCCGCCCAACCCGCATGACATTTTGGTAGCACAGGAGACACTACATCCTCATTTGAAACGGTCTCTTTTTAGTGTATATGCAATCCCATCTTACTGTTTTTTGATAGTCCAGTATGTTATCTATTATCCGTTGGAAAAGTTGTTTTCTGGGCAAATGTCTCGTTCCAGGCAACAACGTCGTTTTGTTTGGCCCAAGTCAGGTAGGTAGCATTGAGTTCTGCCACTACGTTGGGGTTGGCTTTGGCAACGTTGAAACGTTCGGTGCGGTCGTTTTCGATGTCGTACAGTTCCCACTCGTTTTGAGGATAGTGAGATAATAGTTTCCATTTGCCTTTGCGTACCATTCGATGTCCTGCCCATTCATAAAAAATCGGCGTTGCTCTTGTCCAGTCTTTCCCTTTCAACAAATCGGCAAAACTTTCTCCCGCTAATGGGTTCGATTGTACGTTTTTGTAGGTTTTTGGGTAACTGATTTCAGCCAAATCCAGCAATGTTGGCATAAAGTCCACAAAATGTACACCGCCTTCTTTCAGCGTATTGGCAGGAATTGTTTGCGGCCATCGGGCTATGAACGGACTGCTCAATCCGCCTTCGTAGGGAGTGGCTTTGTAGCTTTTGAGGGGTACGTTAGAGAGTTGCGACCAGTTTTTGGTGTAAGACTCGTTAGACCCCACCGTACCCACGGGGCCTGAATTTCGGATGGCGGCCATGGGTAATTTTGAGTAATCCCAACCCTCAGCGCCATTGTCCGACACAAATACGATGAGCGTATTATCGAGTTGTTGGGTTTCTTTCAGATACTGAATAAGCTGCCCAATATTTTGGTCTAAATTGTCCACCATAGCGGCATAGACTTCCATTTTCTTGGACCAATAGCGTTTTTCGTCGTAGGTGAGGCTATTCCAAGAGGGCAATGACGGGTCTTTGGCAGGCGGTTGGTTTTTATTGACCAAGCCCAATTGTATCTGCTTCTGATGCCGCAAAGTACGGAGTGAATCCCAGCCCAAATCGTATTTTCCTTGGTATTTGGTAATGTCTTGAGGCTTGGCATGAAGTGGCCAATGCGGCGAAGAATAGGCTAAATGCAGAAAGAAAGGCTTGACTTTGTTGTTTTGTTTCAGAAAATCAATGCTACGACGGGTCAGTTCGTCGGTCAGGTAAAAATCGGGCGATTGTGGATGAAAGGGTTTGTCGTTGTCCACCAAAAAATTGAAACGATTTCCTTTGACGACGGCGCGGGTATCAAAATAACTAAAAGCCCCGCCGATAAAGCCAAAAAACTGTTGAAAACCCCGTTGTTTTGGCCCTTTGATAGAATCAAGTCCGTGGTGCCACTTCCCCGACAAAATAGTCTGATAGCCAGCTTGTTGAAAAACCTCGGCTACGGTGAGTGATTGCTTGTTGAGGTAGCCTTGATAGGCGGGTAATCCTAAGTCTTGATTGAAAAAACCTACCCCTGCTTTGTGAGGGTATTGTCCTGTAAGCAAAGTAGCCCGTGAGGGGGCGCAGATGGCGTTGGTGTAGCATTGCTTGAGACGCATTCCTTCACGGGCCAGTTGGTCCAGATGGGGCGTATTGATTTCGGAACCGTAGCAGCCAATGTCCGAAAATCCCATATCGTCGGCCAAAATGAGGATAACATTAGGGTTTTTGACTTGGGGCAGCGTTGTTTTTTTGCTAAAACCCCACAAAAGGCAAGCAATGCCTACGATGGAGAGAAGAGTTGCTTTTTTCACGTTGTAAGGGTTTAGGGAGAAAAAACAGTTTTCTATAAATCAATCAATTCTAAGACGGCATTTCTTAAAATCTCGTGCGTTCCTTCAAAAATCGTTAGGGTAATTTTCTTAGAAGACTTTTGGTACAAAATAGCTCGGTTTTCAATGGTTTTGGTTGGGCTTGAAGTTGGGAAAGTCTGCGTTTTGAGCATTGTGGCGGCATCGGCTTCCGAAACGTAGCGTGATTTGTCTTTTTCCTGAGCGTCGAACAGGAGTTTGTTGTAGAAGTTGATGGAATGGGAAATTGGTACCGAACCTGTGTAACCATCGTGAATGCCTGCGTAGATTTGTAGCGAGCTGTTTTTGCGCTTTTTCACGGGTGTTTTCCAAAACAAAGGCGAGCGTTCTTTGGCTTTTTCGGCATCAAACCCTCCCTCTGCACCCGTGCATTTGACGATTTCGGGGCCATACCTGTTTTTTCGTTCTACCGACTCAGCATACCAAGCCGACAAGTCTGAAATAGACGACCAAGCCGAGAAGGAGACGATGCGATGCCGTGACTTCATGTACATGGCCAGGGTGGCATAACCTCCACCGCTGTTGCCTACTACATAAATTTTCTTTTTGTCTATGTTCATATTTTTCAATGCCCAATCAATGGCTTCATCAATATCGGCAATGACAAACTCACTACAACAGGCTTTGGGGTGATTGTTGACCCCTCTGAAATTAGGAAAAATATAATTCCAACCTTTGGCTTGGGTTTGCACTGCTAAAATCTCTTTTTGAGAATCTGCCGTATTACTCCAAGAGTGCAGTTCTACCACCAAAGGTTGCGGAGAAGTTTTCGTAGATTTTTCATAATAAAACACCTGCACGTTTCCGTCCAAAGAGGATTGAATACTGTCTTTTTTGAGGAAGTCGGGGCGTTGAGGCGACTGCGGATAAGCAGTCGCTGTCAGCATCATTGCGGCGATTAAGAATAGGAATTGCTGGGTCATTTTAGTCAATTTTTGGGTAGGTCATTATTGGTTCTTTCTCCTCTTTTTGGTAGGAGTTTCCTCATCTTCTACTTCGACAATTAGCTCTACCTCAACGGCTATATTTCTTGGCAAAGCCGACATCCCTACCGCCGAACGGGCGTGTTTACCCTTTTCGCCAAATACTTCCACCATCAAATCCGAAAAACCATTGATGACTTTGGGTTGCTCGGTAAACGTATCTACACACTGCACCATGCCCAATACTTTCACGATGCGTTTTACCCGACTCAAATCACCGAGTTCTTTCTTCAAAACGGCGATTTGCGCAATAGCTACCGAACGGGCCGCTTTCTGCCCTTCTTCCACCGTTAAATCTCTGCCGACTTTGCCCGTTATCGGATTCCCGTTGGCGTCGCTTGGGCCTGTTCCTGACAAAAAAAGCAAATTGCCCGTTCTGACGGCAGGTACGTAATTTGCAATCGGGGCTTTCACCGCGGGGAGTTCGATGTTCAGGGCTTTGAGTTTTTCCTCGGGCGTTTGTGCTATTATTTGCAAACTAAAGAAGGCAAGAATGAAACAGAAAGAGAGTTTTTTTTTCATTTTAAAACGAGTTTTTTATTAAGTAGTAGAGTAAAAGTTTTGGGGTATTTAATATAATACAATTCGTTGACTTTGAACGGATAACGATTAACCGCATGGGCGGTCCCGTTGTGCTTTAGCACTTAAAAATAGCGAAAAATTTGGTATATAAGCACTGGTAGTTCGGGTCAGACGGTAGTCAGCCCCACCCCTTTTTCAAATTAGGGATTTACCAACCCCGCCTCCGAAACCAACGTCAGCAGCGCCACTTGAATGGCTTTGTAACCTTCATCGTCGTACCACCATTCGTTGAGCGCGTGGGCGTTGCCACTTTTTCCGCCACGCCCCAAAGTCACGGCAGGGATTCCTTTGGCAATGGGCGTATTGGAATTGGTAGAACCGCGCCCTACTTTGGGCGAAAAGCCAAAATAGGCAATCGAAGCCATGGCACGTTGAATGACAGGAACGCTTTCGGGTAATTCCCCAGAGGGACGGTCTCCGATTTTTTTGATTTCCACCGTGAGCGCTGGCCCCATGCGTTTCATAGCGTTGTGTTCTTGCAGGGCTTGCTGTACCGATGCTTTCAGAAGCGAATCTACTAAATTGAGGTTTTCGGGAATTTCAGAACGCATATCTATTTCCATCCAAGATTCAAACGCAATCGAATTGACCGACGTACCGCCGCCGATACGGCCTACATTGTAGCTGGTGCGTGCACCCGTTCGGGTAAATTTATCGGCTGCTTTTGAAAAATAATGGATTGCAGAACCCAACGCATGTTGCGGATTAGCCAAGCCGAATGCCCCCCACGAATGCCCACCAGGGCCTTTGAAAGTGATGCGATAGCGGTACGAGCCTAAGCCCATCGTTCTGATGTGGTCTATGCCGCCACCATCTATGGCAATCCAAGAGTCAATGCGGGGACTTTGGTTGGTGAATAAGTGCTTCACACCCCGCAAATCGCCCAAGCCTTCTTCTCCTACTGAGCCAATGAACAGCACATCGGTGTCGGTTTCTATTTTAGCTTCTTCCAATGCTCTCAAAACCGAAACAATCATGACCACGCCCTGCGTATTGTCACCGATACCTGGAGCAAAGAGCGTATCGCCCTTTATCTTCACTTTTACGTCGGTTTCGAGCGGAAAAACGGTGTCTAAGTGAGCGTCAAAAGCGACGGTACGGTTGCGTTTTTTCCCTTTCCGTAACCCAATCACGTTGCCTACTTTGTCTGTCCAAACAGAGTCAATTCCCGCTTCTTTGAGCATGACTGCAAAACGTTCGCCCCGTTTGGTTTCCATAAATGGTGGAGCAGGAATCTCCGTCAGCATGATAAGCTCTTCCCGATTTCGTTTGTTTTGGGACACAATAGACTGAAAAGCAGCTTGGATCTGCTTGTTTTTGGCCAGTTTTTCAGTTTCTTTGAGATAAGAGGCTTCTACCTTACCACTTCTTCCCGCTTCGTCTTCTTGGGCATAGGCGTTTTGATAAGTCAGGACAATAGACATACAATATCCTACTAAAAAGGAAAGAACAGTACAATTTTTCATCATTGTGTTTTGGGATTATCGTTTTGTTAATTTTAACTGCAATGTACTCGGTATTTATGCCAAATGATAGAGTTTTCTTACTACTTCCACAATACCGACTCGTCAATTTCGGCAATCGTCGCCCTTCCCGTAAGTGCCATTGTCAGCTCAAGCTCATTTCTGAGTATTTCCAATACTTTTGTAACGCCGTCAGCTCCGCCGCAGGCCAATCCGTAACAAACGGGTTTGCCTACCAAGACGGCATTAGCACCCAAGGCAAGGGCTTTCAGCACGTCGGTTCCTCGTCGGATACCGCCGTCCATCAGGAGCGGGACTCTTTTATTCACTTTTTCGGCAATGCGTGGCAATGCTTCGATAGTAGCTGGAACAGTGTCCAGATTGCGGCCGCCGTGGTTGGAGACGATGATGCCCGATACACCCGCATCTATGGCTTTTTCGGCATCGCTTGGGTTTAAAATCCCTTTGAGCAAGACGGGGATTTTAGCAAAAGATTTTATCCATTCAATGTCTTTCCAAGTAAGGGATTTGGTGAGGGCAAAAGCATCAGCCATGTGGGGGGTATGTACATCCTCAGGCAACGAAAAGTTGACGCGTTGTTGGCGATTACGAACTCCCGCTACGGGCGTGTCCACCGTAACGCACAACGCCCGATATCCTTCGTGTTCAGCTTTTTGTATGAGGTCTTTGGTAAAACTTCGGTCGTCTCTTACGTACAATTGAAGCCAGAGCGGTTGGGTAGCTATTTTTGCGATTTCTTCTAATGGAGTAGTAGTAAACGAACTGACTACGTAAACGGCCTCCGCTGCTCCTGCACCTCGCGCCGTGGCCAATTCGCCTTCTGGGTGCATGATTTTGTGGTAAGCAGTAGGAGCAATCAAAATGGGGTAGGGGAGTTCTTGGCCAAAAAGAGAAACCTGGGTGTCAATTTGGCTGACATCGGTGAGTATGGTTGGGTTGATTTTTAAATTATCAAATGCTTGCCTATTCCACCGAACTGTGAATTCATCGGCGGCGCCGCTTGCGACGTATTCGTAGGCCATTCGGGTCATTTTATGCGCGGCCAATACCTCAAAATCAAAGAGATTTATCACTCCTAACAAATCTGCCGTGGCGTTTTGTGCGGTGTCCATTGGGGTGCTCAATTTTTACTTGTGTTTCTCAGGGATAGCTTCCATTAACAATTTGTAGGCTTTGTTGAGGGCAACTTCACCTGCCTGCGAACCCTTGTAATGTCCAAGGCGAACAATGACCAAATCGTGCGAAGGAATAATCGTAACCGATTGTCCGCCTGCGCCCAGCATCATGTAAGCATCTTTCGGAATAGGACGAGCGCCGTCTCCATTTATCCAAAATAAACCGCCATATATAGGCCGCCCATCGGCTACCCAAGGTTCCGCAAGCGTACTTACAAATTTCGTGAAGCCCTCTGGCAGAATTCGTTCGCCGTTCCAGACCCCTTCTTGTAAATATAAATTACCTAAACGCGCCCAATCTCTGGCGGAGGCAAACTCATAGCCTTGGGTTAAGAAGTTACCGTAGGGGTCGGTTTCCATGATCATGGTACGTACCCCAATTTTGTCGAACAAAGCCCTTTGTGGAAAAGTATGATAAACCTCTTTCATTTTTTCAATGCCCAAGCGGTTGAGGTAATTAATCAGAACAGGGTCTGAGTTTCGATACCGACCGACTGAGTTGGGAAGCCATTGTTGGGGGAGGTTGGCCGCATACTGAAACGAATTTACGGCCCCTGTGTAGAGATACAAGTGGTCGGGGTAGCCAAGTGAAGGGTCGTAGTCGGGGTCTTGGGGGGCACGGCAGCGGATGCCGCTGGACATGTGCATGATGTCTTGGATTTTTATTTTGGCTCGTTCGTCGCCTTTGCCTTGCCATTGCGGAATGGGGGCTGGTTGGTCTAACTTGTACACACCTTTACCAATCAAAATTCCCATAATGGTGGCCGACAGGCTTTTGCCCATTGACCAGCTTTCCAACGGTGTATCTTTAGTGATACCTTCTCCGTAACGCTCACCGATGATACGGCCTTTGTACGTGACTACAAAAGCGGCGGTTTGGGCTTCGGCGGGTTCAAAGGCAACCTTAACAGCCTGTTCAACTTTCTCCATATCAATTTCAGAAGGCATGGGGGCAGAGGGTAACAAATCGCCCATAGGCCACGGAGTCTTAGCAGCATCGGGTAGATTACGAACTACTTTTATGGGTGTAAAATTCAGTGAATTACTCCCTTCTGGTAAGGTAATACAGCCTTGCCCGTCGGTATAAATGGCAGTTCGAATCACACCGTTGGGGAGGGTAATCGAAACCGATTTTTTATCATAATCAACGAAGGGTTTACTCACGTTGGCCCGCTCGGCGTAAGGGCTTGAAAAGTATCCCACATTTTCGGAAGCAAATTCAGGTTTTAGCCCCGTAATAAACACCGCCGAACACATAATTTTGGCGTAGCCCGACGTATGATGCGAAAGCGCATCGCCTGGGGGTGCTTTGTACGTGGCGGTCTTCAATTCGAGTTGAGCGCCACGCGCAATTAGTTTACTGCGTGCATCCTGAGCGTTGACAGTCAGGGTGTTCGAGAGAAGTACCGCCAAAAAGAAAAGGTTGATTAATTGCTTCATTTTGAGGTTTGTTTAGGGGTTTAAGGCAGGCTTTGGTCAAAATGACTTAATGTTTATGATGCTTCTCCAAATGCTCTTTTAGCAAATCTTTGCCGTAATCGTTGCCATTGGGTGTTCTGACTACCGTATGAATGTGGGCTTTTACAGGCCCAGGGCGTACTTTTGACCTGTCCCAGATGGCCACAGGAATTTGGTGGTCAAACTCAATTAAAATTACGGGGCTATGAATACGGTAATAAAAGGGACTGTCGGGGTTTTCGTTTTGCACCCACGTAAAATGGGTTTCGTTCAAATGAGCTTTTACTTCCGTCATTTTTACCTTGGCGTGGCCTTCCTTCATGTTGCTCACGTATTCGGTAATTAAATCAAGCAGTGCTTTCTGTTGATTAGCCGACAGTTCCTTGGCTGAAATACCTGTAGTAGCTACGATTTCATTGTCTCTGAATGCTTCTGTACGGTTGAAATCAAATTCTTTTTTGTGCCACAGCCTTGCTTTTTTCTTTTGTTCAGGACTTAGTGACGCATAGAAAGCAGCTCCTTTTTTCTCCTCAATTTCGTACGTCCGAAGCCCTTTGTTGGTACCCGATTCGATGTACGTGGGTTCAGAACCCATGAACGTCGGCGTCATCACTACTTGATCGCCGAGCACAAAATAATTGATCACTAAGTGGTGACCGTCAATTTGCCAACCCCACGGCTCGGTATCAGACGGTGTACCCATAAACGTAAACCAATACTTTTCACCACCCAGCAGTTTATTACTCGGTGTCAAAATGGCCAAGTACGCTTCCATGCTCATAATATCTTTTGACTTTTGGAACCCTTTGGCACTTAGCCCAGCCTCCAAAATACCGAAAGCCAAGGCTTTTTGAGAAGGCGTCATTTCTTCCAAACCAATTCCCGTTCGCTGATACGACTCTATGTTATGCCATTTTCGCCATTCGTCTGAGTGAATCGGGAAGGTGCATTTGGCTCTTTGCTCGTTACTGAGAGCATCAAGAAAAGTGGTGACTGCTATTTGTAACGGTTTGGTAGATACACCCGTTTTTTTGAGAGGAAACAGGTTTTTGACGGGCTTTCCGTCAGTGGTAATACCCACAAACGGCTTGGCCAATTCTTTTAG
>JBDHXS010000150.1:0-11569 GCA_039810845.1 Runella sp.
CAGATGGGAACATTTCAGAAAATAGTCGTTCCGAACACAACTGAATTACAGGGCTTTACCAAACAAACTTTAAACAATACCTTTGAAATACTCACTACCACTGACGACGATAAAAACCCATTACCCGCATTGCCCAACTTACGAAAAAGCCCTATCAAGTACATTGTGTATGTGACCAAAGAAAACCGTACGTATGATGAAGTGTTGGGGCAACTCTCCAACGGTGACCCTACCCTTGCACGTTATGGCATAGATGTAACTGTTACGACCAAAACCGATACCCTTCGCCATGTTGATGTAATGCCTAATCACCAACGCATTGCCAAACAGTTTGCGTATTCGGACAATTTTTATTGCGACTCCGACGCCTCTATCCACGGCCACCACTGGATGATGGGCGTGATTCCCAACGAGTGGGTAGAAGCCAACTCCAATCATTCCAGTACTTTCAACGCGTTCTCGAAAGCCCCAGGGCGGCGTTTCCCGAAAGCCACGGGTGCCATTGACCCCGAAGATTACAACGAAATTGGTGGATTATGGGAAGCATTAGAACGCAAAAAGCTCCCATTTTACAGTTTTGGCGAAGGCAACGAATTTGCGGGCGTGGCCGAAGAATGGGATCACTTTGAGTTTGGCGCGAGGCAGCCCGTGGTGTTTCCGTTACAAAAAGCCGTTTTTGAACATACCTCGCGCAATTACGCTGGCTTTGATATGAATATCCCTGATTGGCTCCGCATGGATCAGTTTGAAAAAGAGTTTACCGAAAAATGGCTAACGCCCAAGAAAGAAATTCCGCGCCTCATTGCCCTTCAACTTCCCAACGACCACGGTGCTGGTGTCCGTCCCGAAGCGGGCTATCCGTACCCTCATTCGTTTATGGCCGACAACGATATTTCACTGGGACGGCTCTTGCAATTTTTATCGAATACGCCCTACTGGAAAAATATGCTCGTGGTAATTACCGAAGACGATCCCCAAGGCGGCGTTGACCACATTGACGCCCACCGTTCACTATTGATGTTGGCAGGGCCGTACGTAAAACGTGGACATATATCACATACACACGCTAATTTTGGGTCAATTTTAAAGGTGATTTACAATACCTTGGGCGTTCCGTACGTCAATCAATACGACGCTACCGCCTCGTTATTGCAAGATTTTTTTACGGACAAGCCCGATTTTACACCCTACAAGATGGAAATCCCCAACCGATGGGTTTTTGACGTTGAAAAAGCAATGGAGATTTACAAAAAAACGTTTGACTGGAAAACAGTCAAGCCAAGTCCCAAAATGGATGACCCCAACGAGCAGCGTAAAGAGCATTATAGACAACAGAATAACAACAAATAACCACTATGAACACAATCTCCGAAATTCGTCAATTATTTGAATCACAAGGCGATGACCAATACTACGGCGAAAATGTAAGCCAACTCGAACACGCTGCCCAAGGAGCAGATTTGGCCCTAAAAGGGGGCTTTGACAAAGAAATTCAAGTAGCAGCCTTTCTTCACGATATTGGGCATTTGATGCCGATTGAAATGGAAGAAGAATTGATGGAAGTATATGGTCGTAAAAACCACGAAGAAGTAGCTGCTGATTGGTTGGAAGAGCGTGGTTTCCCCGAAAAAGTGTGTGTTTTGGTAGCCAATCACGTCAATGCCAAACGATACTTGACCTACAAAAATCCCAAGTATTTCGCAGGATTGTCTGAGGCAAGTCGCAAAACGTTGGAGTTTCAGGGCGGCCCCATGCAGGCCGACGAAGCTGCTCTTTTTGAGCAAAACCCATATTTTGACCTCATTATCCAAATGCGCCGCTGGGATGAAGCCGCCAAAGTGACAGGATTACCCAAACCAGAGTTAGAGAAATATTTAAAGTTGTGTGAGGAGGTATTGTAGGAAAGTTACTAATTAGGCAAATGAATCAAACTAACCATTAATTTTGCGCAGAATTGAGATTGCCTTTACTTTGTATCCATGAATAATCCTCAAGCCAACAATCCTCTCCACGGCATTACGCTCGAAATGATGCTCAAGCACCTCGTAGCGCATTACGGGTGGGAAACCATGAGCGAATACGTAAACATTCGTTGTTTTCAATACGACCCTAGCATCAAATCAAGTTTGACATTTTTGCGTAAAACCCCCTGGGCTCGCGATAAGGTCGAGCAGTTGTATCTGATGAGTTTAAACGATTAGATACTATAAATCTTTGTCCTGCTCCTGAATCGTCCCAATTAATTTTTGGAGCGCGGCACGGCGTTCGGGAGTGGTTTCAGGAAAGCTCATCTTCATGTTTTCCAGCTCTTCAATTAAAATCTGCCCCACGATGAGCCGCATATTTTTCTTGTCGTCGGCAGGAATGACGTACCACGGGGCTTTTTCGGTAGCGGTGGCGTTGATAGCGTCTTCGTAGGCGTTCATGTATTCGTGCCAAAAAGCCCGTTCTTTGATGTCACCTTCTTCAAATTTCCAATTTTTGGCGGGGTCTTCGATGCGTTCTATCAGTTGTTTACCTTGCTCTTTTTGAGATACGTTTAAGAAAAACTTAACGACCCGTATGCCATTATGGTACAGGTATTTTTCAAAATTGGCAATGTCCTGATAGCGCTGTTGCCAGACCTTTTCCAAGTCTTTGGTCAATTCGGTAGGAAGTTTTTGCACTTGGGTCAAAATCTCAGGATGTACTTTCACTACCAACACTTCTTCGTAATGACTTCGGTTGAAAATCGTGATGTTGCCACGTTCGGCAACTTGAACAAAATGGCGCCACAAAAAATCGTGGTCGAGTTCATTTTCGGAAGGGCGCTTGAACGACTGAATTTTTACCCCAACAGGATTCACGCCCGACAAAACGTGTTTGATGGTACTGTCTTTACCCGCAGCATCCATGGCCTGAAAAATCGCAAGTAGGCCGTAGCGATTATGGGCATACATCATGCTTTGGAGTTCATCCATTCTTTTGCGAAACCCCTCCAATTGAGCTGCATAATCGGCCTTGTCTTCATAAAGGTCGTCTATTTTTGTATCCTCTTTTTTGATACTGAATTTATTACTCCCATCGTAGCGAAAATCGTTTATGTTGAATTTGTTTGCCATGTTTCAAGATAGTTTTGAATAAAATGTGTCAGCGAAATTGTTGATTTTGTGCCTTTGTCTGGCTAGATAAATATACAAACCAAAAGTAGAAATATTCTGCTTTATCCAATCGCTATTTGAACTTTCAGGTGGAGATTCTTTTTGTATCAATGAGCAGCTGCCATTCTGAACTTACTTTTGTATGCGTCTTACTTACCTAAAACTCGTTGCTACTGTTTTTTTCTGGGGTACAAATTTTGCAGCGGGGAAATTTGCCGTTCAATCTTTAGGCCCTTATGCTACGGCTTTTTTACGCTTTACAGTGGGAGCTTTGTTGTTGATGGTGATTTTGTATCGCAAAAATGACCACATTCCCAAACTTTCCAAACCGCAGTGGGGATTGGTTGTAGTATCTGCCATTACGGGTGTGTTTCTGTACAATGCCTTCTTTTTCACAGGAATCCAATACTTGCCTACGGTGCGAGCATCGTTGGTCATCGCGTTTGCTCCTATTTCGATTACGTTGGGGAATTCGATATTTTTTGGCGAGAAAGTTACCTTAATCAAATGGATAGGAATTCTTGTATCCGTTTTGGGCGCAGCAACTGTTCTCACCCACGGCGATTTTTCGGCATTTCTTTCTACCCATACCTGGGGAATCGGTGAGTTACTCATCATGGGATGCGTACTGAGTTGGACAGTTTATACCTTGGTAGGTAGAATGGCTTTGCGCAACCTACCTGCCTTGTCATTGAGTGCATTTTCAGCCTTGATTGGAGCTGCTTTTTTATTTATTCCCGCCTTGCAACATGGACTGACAGAACGATTGTCGAACGCTCCTTGGCAGGCGCTGGCAGTGATTGCTTACATGGGAGCTACTGCTACTGCCTTGGGGTTTATTTGGTATTACGAAGCAGTGCAAAAAATAGGGGCAACCAAAGCTGCCGTAGTAGGTAATTTAACACCCGTTTTTGCTGCCCTCATAGCCGTAACGCTTTTGGGAGAAGAGCTTAGTTGGACAACCATCTTAGGAGGAATATTGGTACTGGTAGGCGTATGGATGACTACACAAAAGTAGTTTTTTGCAACAAGTTTGAGGTCGTTTTCGTTACACTTTTATGAAATAAGTCAATAGTGAAAAACCTACATTTACTATGAAAATCAAGCATTTACTTCTACTGATAAGTATGTCAAGCGTGATTACCAATGCTTGTAAGGAAAAAGAAGAAGTGACCAAGCCCGTCGAAAGGGCTTCGTTTGATTTGATTCAGGAACGAATTCTCACACCTACTTGCGCCACATCAGGCTGTCATGTTTCTGAGCAGGCAACTACCTTCAATCAGCATGGATTGGTATTAGCTACTGGGAAATCGTATGATTATTTGATCAATAAAGACCCTAAAAACCAAAATGCACTTGAGGATAAACTAAAACGAGTAGTTCCCTATTTTTCATTACAAAGTTTATTTTTTCACAAACTAAACTGGGACGGAAGCACGCACCACGGAAGTAAAAGTTATGGAAATCCCATGCCATTGAATGGCAAAGCGCTTTACAAAGGCCAAATTGAGTTTGTAAGAAGGTGGATTGAAGCAGGAGCTCCCCGTACAGGGAGCGTGGCTGACACTACCCTGCTTAACGACAAAACCCCAAGTTTTATGGTTTATTTTGATTCACTCTAAATAATAATCATAGAATCGTTTATCTTTGTAACCATGATTGAAAAATTAACATCTCAAACCGAACTTTATACAAATACCAAAGGGGCAACTTATCAATGCGACCGTTCGGCGCGAATTGTTGTGGAATTTGGGGGAGGAATCATGGCTTTTAAAATCAATGATTTTTTAAATTTTAAGCGTAAAGTTGATGGGGTGGATTTACATGCCATGATTTTCAATCTATCGGACGAGTACGATTTTGAAATTATTGAGGCGCCACAAGCCAACCTTTCACTCAAACTAACGCTTTGCGATTTGGTTTATTTGCGTGATTTGTTGGGAGGGACTAAGTTTATGCTTGATTTGAATAGCTTGCTCTACGAGCGAATTTACAACGTCCCGACGTATGTTTAATTCGCCGTATTGGATTAAAACCAATACTTGATTTTATCTCTTATTCGTTTCAATTGTAGTGTTAGACTTTCTTCGGGTTCTTTCAATATTCCTTTGTAACCACTGTCTTTATTGTGCGTATAAAACCGTAAGTAGAAATCAAAAAAAGTACGGGAAGAAATGCCCCATTTTTGAAAAAACTGCTTCTTACCATCATTTTTCTTAATTCGCCCAACGCTTTTGGACATAAAGTGATAAACCAAACTATCACCCACACCTCTGAAGTTTCGTACGCCCACTGCCCATAATTTTCGACAAATATCGGGGTCGGAATACATACCTGGGCTAAATTCAATACTAAAGCCACCAATAAGATTCCACAGTCGGCGGTGCATGATGCTAGGGGGGAAATTTGCTCCTTGCCAATCGGGGATAACCAGATTAGTATAGTCTTTGAGTAAATCGTTCTCTCGAAAATTTTCCACGCTATCGCCGTAGTTGTGCGGAGCCGATGCGCATCCACCGCTTTCACCTTCTCGTTCAATCATTGTAGCCGAGAAATAAAAATCATCTTTACCATAGCCCTGAATCGCATTATATAGTTTTTTATCCCATTCTGGGCAAACATACATGTCGTCGTTGATATAGATAATATAGTCGGCTTTTGTTAAGCTAAAGGCAGCGTTACAAGCCAGACAAATACCCACATTTTGAGGGGAATAGGTAAAGTCAATGTCTTGTTGTTTGGCCCACGCCAGCGTGCCATCAGAACCATCGTTGATGTGTAAAACAACTTGGTGGTTATACGATGAATTTTTCAGGATACTTTCCACACAGAGTTTGACAAAAGGAAGATTGTTCCAAGTAGGGATAATGATAGAGAAAACAGTATTTTTAGAATGAGATTGAGGGAAATAATGGATATCCATGAGGTGCTAACAAGAGGGAGCTACTATAATTTCTTTGTTTCTACGTAAAAATTTTCATCAATCACGACCGTCGTTGTTCCTTTTTTTACTTTCGTTTCTTTCCATTCTGTTGTTGGATATAAAAGCTGACTGCCAACTATGGATTGTGAACTGTTGACTCTTACAGGCATATCAAACCCTGCTACACAATTTGTCCAACGATAACGGAGTTTTTTACCTTCTACGGAATATTCCAAAATTGGCAACCTGAAGTCGCGGAGGTATTGGTCAAATATTTTAGAAAAATTAATACCCGCCTGTTGGCTCATGTAGTCCTCAATCTGCTTAGTAGTAACAGTTTGGTGGTAAAAAGTTTGATTCAAACCCCGCAAAATACCACGCCACTTTTCGTCATCATTCACTATCTGTCGAATGGTATGGAGCATATTACCACCTTTGTAGTACATATCGCCCGAGCCACTGCGGTTTACATCATACTCGCCGATAATGGGCTTGTCGTTACGAATCAACTTGCGGCAGCCAATGACATAAGCTGAGCCTGCCTCTTTGCCATGGTAGTACTCTGTATAGAGGTTTTCAGAATAGTTGGTAAAACTTTCGTGAATCCACATATCAGCCATGTCTTTGTAAGTGATGTTATTAGCAAACCACTCATGCCCAGACTCGTGAATAATGATAAAATCCCACTTCAAACCCCAGCCCGTAGCCGATAAATCGCGCCCCAAGTAGCCATTTTGGTAGCCATTGCCATAAGTGACTGAGCTTTGGTGTTCCATACCCAAATACGGCACTTCTACCAACTTATAGCCGTCTTCATAAAAAGGATACGGGCCAAACCAGTGTTCAAAAGCCTTGAGCATAGGTTTCACCTGCTGAAATTGAGCCTTGGCTTTATCGAGGTTTTCGGACAAGGCATAATACGCCAAGTCTAATTTCCCCTTTTCTCCCTCAAAGGTTTCTGTCCAAGATTCATAATTTCCAATATTGACATTGATTCCGTAGTTGTTGATTGGATTTTGGACGTACCAATTGAAAGTACGGGTGTTGTCAGAATTTTCAGTAATGCTTCGCAAACGACCGTTGGAAATATCCATGAGAGGTTTGGGGACAGTCACACTGATAGCCATGCTGTCAGGTTCATCATACATGTGATCTTTGCAGGGCCACCATACACTTGCGCCTAATCCCTGACAGGAAGTAGCCACGAAAGGTTGTCCGTTTTTATCTCGTTTCCAAGAAAATCCACCATCCCACGGAGCACGTTTGGCAATTCGTGGCCGACCGCCGTAGTAAACCACAATGGACTCTTGGGCCTGAGGAGCTTGTTTTTTTGCTAAATTCACAAAAAAAGCATCTCCATCGCGGCGAAAAGTAAGTTCTTGACCATCTTGCGTGATTTTAGAAATAGTAAGCGGTCGTTGTAAATCAATCTGTAAAATTTGATTGGGTTGCAATACTTTATATCGTACAGTTACACTTCCTCCAATAGTGCTATCAGTAGGATTAATTTTGACATTTAGATGATAAAATTGCAAATCCCACCAAGCGCGTTCTTTGGTAATACTGCCACGCAAGGTATCGTCGTGGGTGTAGATGTATTTTTGGGCGTAAGTAGAAAATTGGAAGAGAAAGAACACTAAAAATAGGCGAAACAGCTTCATGTCTGATGTTTTTTGTCGTTCTGAAAGAACCTAATTTTTTTCAACACGACAATAATACCAGTTTAAGGTCAAAAAAAAAACCCGAGTGGGATTCCCGCTCGGATTTTCAGTCTTTACTCAACGTTATGAAAAACTCTACACTTAAGACGTTCGTAAAATCATAAGTCACAATTATTTTCTGAAAATTTTTTATTTTTTCACAAACTCTCCGCTGATTTCAGCGTATTCCAAAGGGAAGTTCTTGGCTTTTTATTGCATTATAAGATTCTAATCGGGCAATACGCCTTTTTTTTGCCTTTTAGAAATAGATAGCAGTAATGCTGGCAACAAAATCAAGTTGGTACACATAGCTACCAGCAACGTAATAGATACCATTACCCCCATCGCAGCAGTTCCGCCAAAGCTCGAAGCAGCAAAGATTGCGAAGCCACAAAAGAGTATCGCGGCGGTATAAATCATACTCAGCCCTGTCCCAAAAATAGCTTGTGTGATAGCCTCTGAAGCCGTACGCCCTTTTTGATAAATTTCCTGTCGGTAACGAGTTAAGAAATAAACCGTTCCGTCTGAGGCTATTCCAAACGTAATACTAAAAATGAGGATAGTAGTAGGTTTGAAATAAATATCAAAATATCCCATGATTCCCGCTGTTAGTGCCAATGGAATCAAACAAGGTAGTTTTGATAAAAGAATAATTGGAATAGAACGAAAAAGCACCATACCTACTATTGCTATCAAGACAATTGCTATCAAAAGGCTTTCATAAAGATTGCTGAGTAAGTAATCGTTACTCTTCAAAAATACCAAACTATGCCCCGTCAAGCTTACTTTGTATTCATTTGGGCTAAAAATAGAATCTACTTTTGGACGAATTTGCTTGATAAGATCCTTGATTCGCTCCGAGCCCACGTCAGCCATCTGGAAACTCACTCGCGTAATACTACGATCTTCGTTGAGGAATGAGTTTAATTGTTTAGAAGCACCTGTTTGCCCTTTCACAAAATTAGTTAGTTTTGAGAGTTCCATTACACCAGGCAAAGCGTAATATTTGGCGTCTCCACCCCGATAAGCCTGATACAAAAACCGCGATGCTTCAACCGCCGAAACCGGTTTTGAAAACTCCTTAAATGCTGATAACTCATTTTGCAAAGCCTTGATTTTGT
Organism: Runella sp.; assembly: GCA_039810845.1. Taxonomy (GTDB): domain Bacteria; phylum Bacteroidota; class Bacteroidia; order Cytophagales; family Spirosomataceae; genus Runella. Next base: position 8,885 of record JBDHXS010000150.1, read on the forward strand.
ACAACGTACGTGCTTGATTTCCAAAAACGCCATTCGGTTGTTTCGTATCAATCATCACTTCAAAAGGCAGTACTCCATTGAAGTTTGCTTCAAAAAAACGCAGATCCACATACACCTGATCATTCTTGGGAAGGTCATCTACCACATATCCAACCGCCTTTATTTTGGTCATTCCGTAAGCCGAAATGGCTATAATCCCTAACATCGCCCAATAAATTGCCCTTCGACGATTATGTACTAACCAATTTACTTTTGATAGGAAACCACTTGCCCATTTGCCATCCAAATGTTTTAAATGACGTGGTTTAGGAATATCCATGTAGTAAAGCGTAATTGGCAGCAGCACCAAACAAAGTACATATGTTACCATCACACAGATAGCCGCTACAATCCCAAACTCAACCAACATAGAACTATTGGTAAAATAAAATACTCCAAACCCAATAGCAGTTGTAATATTTGCCAGAAAAATAGACAATCCAATCTGCTGAATCATTTCGGCAATCGCTTTGTCTTTATTGCCGTGGGTTTTAAGTTCTAATTGGTATTTATTTAATAAAAAAACACAATTTGGTACCCCAATCACAATCAAAAGAGGCGGAATAAGGCCCGTAAGAGCCGTAATTTTATAACCAAAGAGCTGAAGTGTACCCACTGAAAAAATCACACCAATCAACACCACTCCAATTGACAAAAGCGTAAGACGAAACGAGCGAAAAAATGCCCATAAAATAAATGCCGTCACCAATACCGCCAATGCCATGAATAGCTTCATCTCACCCGATATTTTTTTCATCATTACGGTACGGATATAGGGCATTCCCGAATAGTGTAATTCTGTCTTGTATTTTACCGCAAACCCATCGGCCAGATTGACAATATCTTCTACAATTGTGAGCCTTCGGGCAGAATTCAGTGCTTTATCATTGAAAGTTATGAGAATGAGCGTTGAATTGGTCTTGGGATTAATTACTAATCCTTGATAAAAAGGAAGATTCATTACTTCTTTTTTCAGGCTGTCCATCTGTGCTTGCGTAGTGGGAAGTTGCGTCATAATGGGTGCAAAGTCAAATTGACTCAGGCTATCATTACGAACTACCTTGTATAAATTACCCAAAGAAAGAACATTTTTAATCCCTTGTGTCTCTCTGATTTGCTGGGCAAGTTTATACCAATCACCAAATTTATTGAGTTCAAACAAATTAGAGTCTTGCCATCCAATGACCATTACGCCACCATCTTCACCAAATAATTTACGAAAATTTTGGTATTCTTTCTCAATAGGGTCATTGGAAGGGAGAATACGGGCGAATTGATACGAAAGTTCTATTTTGCTCCCTTCGTAGCCCATATAAGCAGTTGAGACCAATATCAACCCAACCCATAGAAACCGATAACGTATAATATAATCAGCAATTTTACTCCACATAGGAAATGGCTCTTTTTATGAAAGCCGCAAAGATACTCAGCCTTGCTAAGATTTACTGTAATTTATTGTTGAAGTTCTTCTTTCACAATTTGCAATAGTTGTTTTTTACAGATACTTGCCTGCTCGGATTTATCATAAATCATTACTAAATATACCATCTCACTGTCCTCTCTCCCTAAGCGGCAGCCATTTTTAAATAGAGTTCTTCTTGGTTTAACCATATTTGCTGAGGTATCTTGCCTTTGAGAGCTGAATGGGGTCTCTCAAAGTTATAGATTCGCCACCACTCATCCAATTCTGCCTGGATTTGGTTGATAGTTGTGAACACTTTTGGATTAAGACATTCAGTTCTGATGGTTCTGTCCTGCTCCCCTAAGCCGCGACCAAATTAAAGTAGAGATTTTGATTTTTATCAATAAATTGTTGTGGGGTCAAATACCCCAACGTAGAGTGCGGTCTATCAAAATTATATGAGTTCCACGGCACGGGCAGCCCCGCAGATGTCCAATTCTTGTTGTACTTCTTGCACCGTTTTAAAATATTTAAGGTTCAAACATTCATATCTTTGAGTACCATTTAGCCTCTCAACAAGCCCATTTTGGGTAGGTTTGCCAGGTTGTGAAAACCTAATTTCAATACCATTTTCGTCTGCAAATTTCCTTAAAATACGACTTATAAACTCAGGCCCATTATCGCATCTGATATAAGCAGGTTTTCCTTTTTGAGCTCTTAAATCCTGCAAAATCTTGACTAATTTACGAGTCTCTATACTTGTCGCCGCAAAGGACAAAAGAACCTTCCGTGAGCACTCATCAAGTATGTTTAACACCCTTACCTTACGCTTATTACTTAAAAGCACATCGCTCAAAAAGTCCATTACCATCTTTGGTTTGTTTGTTGGGCAGGTAACGGATTTATGGCTACTCTTTTGATTTTTTTACGTGCTTTGGGAATTGTTAAATTTAGCTTTTTAGGCTTATAAACCCTATAAACACGTTTTTTATTCCACGATTTACCTTGATTGCGGCACCAATGAAACAACAAACGAAAACCCCAATTGGGTTGCTCTGAAGCTTTACCTTTTAACATTGCCGCTATTTGAGCATCTTCATTTGTTCTTTTGTGTTTGTAGTAAATACTCGCTTTACGTTGCCCTAATACTCGGCAGCATCGCCGCACAGAAACCTCTTTTTGGATGCTGATTTGATTAACTACCTGCTGATGAGTAGTAGAGCTTATAGCTTTTTTAGTAACTC